>BQJQ01000142.1 GCA_021604785.1 Phycisphaeraceae bacterium | reverse complement strand
ACCGGTCGGGCTCCGCGTGCCCGCGGGCCGGGGCGAAGGGGTGGCTCAGGCGTTCGAAGGCGGGGGCGGGCAGGTCCACCGTGCCCCACTTGGGCGAGCGGGTCTTCATCGCCCCGGCGTAGTCGGCGAGCCCGATGGCCCGCACGGCGTACCACCGACCCTGGTAGCTGAAGACCTCCTGGAAGAGCCCGTCGGGCGGGGGCGCGTCGCACCAGTACACGAAGACGAGGACCGCGTCGAACCCGGGCCCGAAGAGCCCCTGCCAGACCGAGAGCGCGCTGATGTCGTCGCGCCCGGCCCAGCACTCGAGCCGCCCGCCGGGCGCCTGCACGCCCGTCCGCGTGGGCCGGCGGGGGATCTTGCGGCCCTTGATCTCGACGAGCAGGTTGGTGGACTCGCCGTAGACGACGAAGTCGAAGCTCTTGAGGGCCGCGGGGCGCCCGTCCGCATCGGGGGCTGTCAGCTCAAGCCGGGCTCCCTCGGGGAGCAGGGCCTTGCGGGCCTCGTCCACCGCGACGTAGGGCACGCGGGTGGTCCGGAGGTAGTGCTCGAACGCCCGTTCGTAGTGGTGGCGCCGTTGGGCCATGCGTCGAGTGTAGCGGGGTTCGGGGTCTGGAGGGTGTGTGTGGATGCCGGTCTGCGCACCGCAAAAACCCCGAAGCCGAGGACTACGCGGCATCGCAGACCCATTCGTGGGGATCAGCGCCCCTCGATCATCTGGTTCAGCAGCGACTGCTCGGCCTGCTTGTACCGGTCAAACGCGGCGTCCACGTCGTCACGCAGGGCCGTGATCCGGACCACGTCGAGCCCGTTGGGCACCCGCGGCGTGCCGTCGGCGCGGGTCCGCGTCACGACCGACTCGAGCGCTTCGCCGGCCGCCCGCAGGTCCGCGACGGCCCGGGCGTACGAGCGGGCCGCGGTGTACAGCGGCTCGCGTTCGAGGTCCTCCCCGCTGGGCTGGGCGAGCACCCGCCACGGCTGGGCCCGCAGCTCGGAGACGAACATCGACCCCTGCTCGGTGATGTCCGCGACGTCCGACAGCGCCCCGCGGACCTTGGGGTACTCGTGGTCCACGATGACGTTGAGCTGGTCGCCCAGGTCGCCGTAGCTCGACGCGGCGAGCACGCCCTGGTCGAGCAGCTCGTGCACGCGGTCCACCGAGTCGTACCGCACCGTGTCGGAGATCGCCTCGACGTTGATCATCGTCCGGCTCAGGCGGTCGCGGTTGTCGTTGAGCACCGCCCGCGCGTCGGCGACCGCGAGCCCGGTCTCGCCGACGAGCTGGTTCATCCGTTCGGCTGCGGGCATGAGCTGGCTCGCGAACGCGCGCCCGTCCCCGAGCACCGAGTCGACGTCGTCGGACCACCCGCCGGGCTCGTTGAAATTCGCGGTGAATCCCTCGATGTCGGTGATGATCGCGTGGACGGACTTGGCGCTGGGCTCGGCTTCGGTCTCGAAGGCCGCGACGATCGTGTCCACCCGCTTGCTCGCCGATTCGACGTTGAGGAAAGTTTGCTTGAGCGATGCGATCGCCTCGGCGTCGAGCCCCGCTAGCGCGAGGATCCCCGGGGCCAGGCGTCCGCGGAGGGTCTCGCCTTGGTCGAGGATGCCGCCCGGGTCGGGCGAGCCCGCGAAGATCCCGCCCAGCTCGGGCGACCCGTCGAACGGGCCCGAGCCGACGCTGCCGAAATTGATCGCGCTCACGCCGCCGAGGAGGGGCGACGCGAGCTCGGCGTACGCGTCCTCGTACAGCGTGACCTCCGCGTCGATCACCATCTCGACGTCGATCGCCGCGGGCACGCGGGCCCCGTCGGGCCCCTCCTCGTACACCGTGCGCACCTCGACCACCCGCCCGATGGACTGGCCCGCGAGCGTGACGTCCGACCCGGGCTGGAGCCCCGCGGTGCCCGTCTTGAGGTCGAACCGGGCGATGTAGGTGGTCTTGGACCCGAAGAGCGAGGCCGCCTCGCCGAGCCAGAAGCTCATCGCGACCGCGAGCAGCAGCCCGCCGACCAGGAACATCCCCGCCATGACGTTGTTCTTGTTGACCATCGCCCCGTCTTCCCCGCCCGCGCGGGCTTCACTTCTAGCCGCGCGTCGATTCGACACTCGGCGTCGTCGTCACACCCTCGGTCTTGGGCCCGAACAGATCGACCTCGTACCCGTCTTCGCTGCGTCGCCTGCTCAGCGGGCCCTCGGGGTCGCCGCGCAGGAACTGGCGGATGAGCCGCTCGGATTCTGATCGGCTCGCCGCCGCCTGGTCGTCCAGATCACGCAGCTCCTCAAACCACGCCCGCGGCTTGATCGCCAGGATCCGCCCCTTGTCGAGCATCGCCATCCGGTCGGCGATCGTGAACGCCGAGTCCATCTCGTGGGTCACCACGACGGACGTCACCCCGAGCTGGCGTGACAGCGCCACGATCAGCTCGTCGATCTGGGCGCTGGTCACCGGGTCCAGCCCGGCGCTGGGCTCGTCGTAGAACAGGATCTTGGGGTCCAGCGCCAGCGCCCGCGCCAGCCCGGCGCGTTTCTTCATGCCCCCCGAGATCTGCGCCGGGTACTTGTCCGCGTGCTCACGCAGCCCGACGAGCTCGAGCTTGATCTTCACCGTGATGTCGATGATCTCGGGGTCCAGGTCCGTGTGCTCCCGCAGCGGCAGGGCAACGTTCTGCCCGATCGTCATCGAGTTGAACAGCGCCCCGGACTGGAACAGGATCCCGAACTGCTTGCGGACCTCGTTGAGCTTGGATTCGCGGAGCCCGCAGATGTTCTGCCCGAGCAGCTCGATCGAGCCGCCGTCGGTCTTGTGCGAGCCGATGATGCACCGGAGCAGGGTGGACTTGCCCGAGCCCGAGCCGCCCATGATGACCATGGTCTCGCCGCGCTCGACCTCCAGGTTGATGTCGTCGAGGACGGTCTGCGCCCCGAACCGCTTGGCGAGATGGCGCACGCGGATCGCGTAATCGGGCGTCTGGTCGTTCACGCGGGCACTATACCCGCCGGGGGCGTGCGCCCGTCGTGGTCACGGGCCCTCGTCGCCCTCGGTGTCCTCGGGCTCGGTCTCCACCTCGGGTGCTTCGGCCTCGGGTTCCGGGGCCGGGAGGGAGCGTGCGGGCGCGGTCCCGACCGCCGAATCCGGGATCAGCCAGATCAGGTTGCCCTGCGCGTCCTCGAACGCGGCGTCGTAGATCGCCGTCGCGTTGTTGTGCGATGCCATCGGCTCGGTCGGCACCGCGATCAGGCAGACCGTGATCGTCCCCTGGTCGAACGTGACCGGGAAGCAGATCGGCTGGCGCGTCATCATGTTCGCGAAGTCCATCGGGTACCGCGACGTCATGCGCTGGGCCATGGTCTGGTCGCTCATGCCCATCTGGGCGCTCAGCAGCGTGCCCGTGTCCTGCGGGAACGAGACGAACCCGCCCCACTCGCTCTTAAGCGCCTCAGCCCAAACGGCCATGTGCTCGGGCGACCCGTTGACTGGCGACGCGAACGAGGTGTACGTGTCCGCCTCGACGTAGTCGCCCTGGTCGAGGGCCGCGAAGAAACCCTGGTAGGATTTGAGGTTCTGCACGCCCGAGACGACCAGCACCGCAAGGAGCACCTGCACGATCGTGACCATCAGCCCGATCACGATGCCCGCGATCGCCAGCCCCTTGCCCCCGACGCGCCCGTTGGACCGGCCGATGCCGACCAGCGCCAGCACGCCGAGCACGATCCCGATGAGCGAGAGCCCGGGGATGCAGCAGATCAGCGAGGAGACCAGGCTGAACACCGCCGCCAGGCTGGTGCGCTCGGGCTCGGTGTAGATCTCGGTGTGGCCTGAATCCGCGGCGTAGGGGTTGTGCTCCATGCGCGAAGGCTACCCGGCGCGGGGGCCCGGTGCCACTCGCAGGCCTCGCGGGCGGGGCGTACTCCCCACCCGCTTGGCGGCTTGACGGGATCCCGGTGCGGGTCACGGGCCCTCGTTTGGCCCCTCGTCTGGGAGCTCGCCCTCGGGCGCAGAGGCCGGGTCGTCAGCCGGCGCCGTAGCGCCCGGCGCGAGCGTGTCGGGCCCGTCGAAGTCCGACAGCGTGTACTCCAAGCCCGCCGGCGACACGAGGACCAGATCCGTCACCGGCACGTTCGTCCCGCCCGCGTTCGGGGTCCGCCCGGACGTGTCCGTGATAACGACCAGCAGACCCGCCCCGTTCGAGAAGGTCGCCGTGATCGGCATGAGCCCGGGGCGGTTCTGGTAGGGCTTCATGAGTTGCTCGTTCTCGATGTACCCGCCCAGCAACGCCCACGGCGTCTGGGGTGTCGAGACGAACGGGCCCATGTCCGCCGTGTACGCATCGCGGAATTCGGCAAGCTCCGCGTCGGTCATCGACCCGAGCGGGCCCGCGAGGATCGACCTCATCGGGCCGGGCCGGTCCGCCTCGAGGTCGGTCAGGGCCTGCCCGACGGTGTTGCCCTCGCGCACCATGAGCCGCAGGCCCGTGTCGAGCAGGAAGAACCCGCCGACCTGGAGCAGGGTGACGATGATCCCGAGCACGATGCCGCACACCGCGAGCCCTTTGCCGCCCACGCGACCATCCGAGCGCCCGATCCCGATGAGCGCGAGTACACCCAGCCCCGCGCCGAGCAGCGGGACGAGCGGGAGGCAGCAGATGAACGAGCAAATCAGGCTGAAGATCGCCGTGATGCTCGTGCGGTCCGGCTCGGAGTGAATGCGGGTGATCGAACCGGGGTCTCGGTGGGTGGCCTGATCCATCCGCGGAGGCTATCGCCCGCCAGCGGGAGGCGTCGGCGCGAACCCCAGCCGCTCGGCAGCCGCGGCGAACGCCCCGACCGCGTGCTCTGCCTCCGCCTCGGTCGTGAACCGAGACAGGCTCAGGCGGACCGACCCGTGCGCCACCCGCTCGTCCACGCCCATCGCCAGCAGCACCGGCGAGGGGTCCAGGGAGCCCGAGCTGCACGCCGCGCCCGCCGAGGCCGCGACGCCCAGGTCGGAGAGCACCATCAGGATCGCCTCGGCTTCGAGTCCGGGCAGGGCGATGTTGGTGGTGTTCCACAGGCGGGCGCCGTGCTCGCGCGGGCCGTTGACGACGGTGCCCGGGACGCGTTCGAGGATCCGGGATTCGAGCCGGTCGCGGAGGACGCCCAGACGCGCCCGTTCGGCGTCGTCGGCGAGCCACGCGCGCGCCTGCTCGGCCGCGACGCCCGCGCCGGCGATGCCCGGGACGTTCTCCGTCCCGCCGCGCCGCCCGAGCTCCTGTGCTCCATGCACGACCGGGCGCACGCCGACGGTTGGCCGCACCCACAGCCCGCCGACGCCCTTGGGCCCGTGCAGCTTGTGCGCGCTCAGGGTGAGCAGGTCGAACGCGGGCCCCTCGGGCGCGCGCACGTCCACGGGCATCTTGCCCACCATCTGCACGGCGTCGCAATGGAAGGGGATCGACCTCGCCCGGCACAGCTCGCCGATGCGACCGGCGGGGTGGATCGCGCCCGTTTCGTTGTTGGCCCACTGCACACTCACGAGCGCGACCGAATCGTCGAGCAGCCCGGCGATGGCGTCGGTATCCAACACGCCGTGCGCGTCGAGCGGGGCGAGCCTGATCTCAACGTCCTGCTCGCGCGCCAGCGCCGAGGTGAGGTCGCGCACCGCGGCGTGCTCGATGGCGGTGGTCACGATGGCGCACGGGGTGGCCGCGTCTGCGCGCGCACCGAGCACGCCCCGGATCGCCAGATCGATCGACTCGGTCCCTGACGAACACAGCAGCACGTCCCTGGGCTTGGCCTCGATCAGCGACGCGATCGACGCCCGGGCCAGCTCGACGCGCCGCCGAGCGAGCTGCCCCTCGCGGTGCACGCTCGACGGGTTCGCCCATTCGCCCTCGAGAGCCTCGCGGACAGCGTCCACCACCTCGGGCGTCGGCTGGGTCGTCGCGTTGTTGTCGAGGTACGCCCGCACGCCAGATCGTAGTGGGGGCGGGCGAGGGTGCCGTGGTCTGAGCGTACCGAAGGCCACGATCGGGCGTTCCCGCATGGCCTTCGCCCTTCGGGCTCAGACCATGGCACCCCCCGGCGGGCTCAGCGCTGGCGGACGAGCACTCGCTCGAGCACATCGCGGACGTGCGTGCCATCGGCATCGCGCCCGTGCCCGGGGATCTGCAGCGCGCTCATCACGCCGTAGCCCATGCCCAGGTGCAGCAGCATCCACGCGATGACCTCGGCGCTGAACTTGTCGGTGACCTGGCGTGATTTCTGGGCGGCCTCTATCTCGCGGGTCACGAACCCGTGCAGGTTCGCGATGTGATCCGCCACGGCCCGCTGGATCTCCTCGTCATCCACCTCCGAGATCGACTGCAGGAAGACGCGGTAGGGCGCCTTGCCCTTGGTCGAGACCATCGGGTTGTCGCCCAGCAGGCGGCGCAGGCGGTCGGCGGGGTCGGTCGCGCCGCCCAGGTCCGCTTCCCAGAGCGCCAGCGTCTCGCGCCCGGTGCGCTCGACCAGCGCCACGTACAGGTCCCGCTTGGACTTGAAATGGCGGTAGATGATCGGCTCGGTCACGCCCGCGGCTTTGGCCAGCTCGGCCGTCGTGGCGCGCGCGTATCCGCGCGTGCTGAACAGATCCGCCGCGCGGTCGAGGAGCTGTTCACGGCGCTCGGCAGCGGGCAGTCGGCTCATGCGTCTCGCGGGGTTCGTGGGGCTCGGGCGGGGGTGCCGGGGGTTTCAGCCTATCGACTCGGGCGCGTCCGGTCGTTGATCGGGACCGGGTCGTACCCGCCCTTGGTGAACGGATGGCAGCGTGCGAGCCGCGCGACCGTCAGGACCGTCCCGCGGACGGGCCCGTACGCGCGG
>BQJQ01000141.1 GCA_021604785.1 Phycisphaeraceae bacterium | reverse complement strand
GCCGGCACCGGCGGGTGGCACGCCGGCGAGCCGGCCGACCCGCGCTCGATCGCCGTCGCGACCAAACACGGCATCGAACTCCCCAGCCGCGCTCGCAGGTTTGATCCGGCCCGTGACACTGATCGTTTTCTCTGGATCATCGCGATGGACAAGCAGAACGCCAAAGACATGATCAGCCGCGGTGCCCCGCGTGACCGCGTCCACCTCATGCTCAGCTTCCACGCCGACACGCCCGCCGACGAGGTCCCCGATCCCTACTACGGCGGGGACGGCGGGTTCGAACGGGTGTACGAGATGCTCGTTGGGGCGTGCGAAGGGCTTCTGGACCGAGTCACGTCTCGGTAGGGTGCCACGGCTTGTCTTGCAAGCCGTGCCCGCCAACTGAAGCACGGGTTGCCCTTCGGGTCAACCCGTGGCACCCGGCTAACTTCCTACACTACTTTCATGAATACTTGGCAGGCCCAGTGCATCAATCAGGAAACCGGCGACGAGTTCGTTCGCCAATTCATGGCCTCCTCACAAGACGAGGTTCTAAGCCAAGCACACGAACTCGGGCTTGTTGTGGGATCTGTGAAAGAACTCAAGGGGAAGAGCCGCCCGACTCATCCACAGGCACTGGCACCGGTACCAAAACCACAATCATCGCGAAGCGAACTGGTTCATCTCAGAATTGTCGGCTTCACCTTCTTGGCGATTGGCATCCTCGGACTCATAGGCAGCTACTTCGCCAACACAGCAACGGTCAGCGAAACGAACTACGGGATAACCTCGGTTCACAACATCGGCCTACTAAATGATCGCTTGCTTTACGCGACCTTCTCTGGCTCAGCCTTGATCGCTGGAGCAGTGTTCTATTCAGCCAGTGTGCTCGGAACATCGCTACGCAAGTAGCGTGCTATTCACAGCTCCAGCATCAACCGCGCCGGATCCTCGATCGAGTCCTTGACCGCAACCAGGAACTGCACCGCCTCGGCTCCGTCCACGATCCGGTGGTCGTAGCTCAGCGCGAGGTACATCATCGGGCGCAGCGCGATCTGGCCGGACCCCTCGGGGTACTCGACGGCCCGCTTCTTGATGCCGTGCATGCCCAGGATCGCCGACTGCGGCGGATTGAGGATCGGCGTCGAGAGCAGGCTGCCGAACACGCCGCCGTTGGTGATCGTGAACGTGCCGCCGGTCATCTCGTCGAGCCCGAGCTTGCCGTCCTTGGCGCGCATCCCGAAGTCCTTGATCGTCTTCTCGATGCCGGCGAAGGTCAATGCCTCGGCGTTTCGGATCACCGGCACCACCAGCCCCTTTGGGCTCGAGACCGCGATCGCGACGTCCTGATACCCATGCCCCTGCATCGCAGGCTTGCCGGCGTCGTCGGCGACGATGTACGAGTTCACTTTCGGGAACTGCTGCAACGCGCCGACGACCGCTTTGACGAAGAACGACATGAACCCGAGCCCGATGCCGTGCTTGTCGGTGAAGGCTTCCTTGTGCTTCTTGCGCATGTCCATCAGGGCGCCCATGTCGCACTCGTTGAACGTGGTCAGCATCGCCGCGGTCTGCTGGGCCTCGACGAGGCGCGACGCGATCTTCTGACGCAGCGGACTCATCCGCTCGAGCGTGACCGAACGCGAGCCCGCCGCAGACGTAGGGGCCGGAGCCATCGCGGGCGCGGGCCCGCCGGACTGCATGAACGCGACGACGTCCTGTTCGCGGACACGCCCGCCGACACCCGTGCCGTGGACCTTGCCCAGATCGACCTTGTGATCCTCGGCGAGCTTTTTGGCCAACGGCGTCGCCCGGGCCGAGCCGTTCTGACCGGGGGCAGCGTGCTCGACGGTCCCCGCGGGTTTGGGCTGCTTGGTTTCAGCCGGCGGCGGCGGCGCCACGACGGCCGTTGCACCGCCCGCAGCGGCAGCCGGTGCCCCGTTTGCGCTCGCCGCGGCGGGTTTGGATTCGGACTTGGCGGATCCCGCGGGCTTGGCGGCGGACCCATCGACCGCGCCGATCGTCGCGCCGACATCGATCTCTTCGCCTTCGGCCGCACTGCGCGACAGCACGCCAGCCTCGGGCGCCATCACCTCGACGGTGATCTTGTCCGTCTCGATCTCGGCGACCGTCTCGTCGCGCTCGACCCATGCGCCTTCGTCCTTGGTCCAAGCGGTCAACACGCCCGACAGGACGCTCTCGCCAGCTTCCGGCATCACGATTGGAGTGCTCATGCCCGCTCCGGTCTGGTTCGCGCGTCAGGCAGACGCCGCGAGTTTTCTGGAATCCGTTCCGCCCGACTTGGACGCGTCGGGCTTGGGCCCGATCGCCTCTGTAATGATCGCTTCCTGCTCGTGCTTGTGCATCCGCTTGGACCCCGTCGCCGGCGTCGCCGAGCTCGGTCGCCCGATGTACCGCAGCCGCTTCATGCCCAGCTCGGTCTCGCACTTGTTGTTCATGAACAGGTACGCCGCCGAGTTGTACGGCTCTTCCTGGACATACACCCGCTCGGCCGCCTCGGGGTACTGCCCCAGCATCTTGCGGAGCATCTCGGCGTGGAAGGGGTGGACCTGCTCGACCCGCAGCAACGCCACGTCCGTGCGCCCAAGCTCCCGCCGGCGTTTGTCCAGCTCCCAATAGATCTTGCCGCAGCACAGCGTGACCTGCTTGACCTTCTTCCGATCCGCGCCCTCTTTGGCGAACATCGGGTCGTCCAGGAACTCGTGGAACCCGCCCGCGCTCAACTCGTCGATCGAGCTCGTCGCGATGCGGAGCATGCTCTTGGGTGTCATCACGATCAGCGGCTTGCGGAAGTTCCGCTTCACCTGCCGGCGCAGCATGTGGAACGTCTGCGCCGCCGAAGACGGGTAGCAGACTTGCAGGTTGTCGTTCGCGCCGCAGAGCTTGAGGAAACGCTCCATCCGCGCCGACGAGTGCTCCGGGCCTGCGCCCTCGTACCCGTGCGGCAGCAGCAGCGTCAGCCCGCTCCACCGGTCCCACTTCGCCTCGGCGGACGCGATGAACTGGTCGATGATGACCTGCGCCCCGTTGCAGAAATCGCCGAACTGCGCCTCCCACAGCACGAGCATGCTCGGGTCCGCCAGCGAATACCCGTACTCGAATCCCAGGATGCCCGCCTCGCTCAGCGGGCTGTCATAGATGCAGAAGTTCGCCTGGCGGGGCTTGCCGTCCGCCCCGGGCGTGCCGGGTGCGGCGTCCGAACCGATCACGCCCATCTCGCGGATGTGGTTCAGCGGCACGTGCGGCTCGCCGGTCTCCACGTCCCGCACGACCGCGTGACGATGGCTGAACGTGCCGCGTCGGCAGTCCTGCCCGCTCAGCCGCACCGGGTGCCCCTCGACGAGCAGCGTCCCGTACGCCAGCGTCTCGGCGTCCGCGTAGCTGATCTCTTTGGTGTCCAGCAGCGACGCCCGCCCCTTCATCAGGTTCTTGAGCTTGGGGTTGAGCTTGAAGCCTTCAGGTACGCTCCCCAACGCCGCGCACACCTCGGCCAACATGTCGGTAGTCACCGCGGTGTCCGCCGGCTCGAAGCTGAACCGGTGCGTCTGCCCGGCCCAACGCTCGCTGCCCGGATCGATCGACGGGTCGTTCGGGTTTTCGCGGACAGCGGTTTGCGCCTTCTCGAGCGTCTCGTCGATCCGATCGCGGATCGACAGCATGTCCGGCTCCTGGATCACGCCCTCGCCAAGCAGTTTCTGCGAGTACTTCGTCAGCACGCTGGGCGTACCCTTGATGAGCTTCGCCATGACAGGCTGCGTGAAGCTCGTCTCGTCCTGTTCGTTGTGCCCGTACCGCCGGTAACAGACCATGTCGATGAACACGTCCCGCCGGAACTTCTGGCGGTACTCCATCGCGAGCTGCGCCGCCGTCGCCACGGCCTCGGGATCCTCCCCGTTCACGTGCATGATCGGCGCGTCGATCATCTTCCCGATGTCCGTGCAATACCGGCTCGACCGCCCGTCCTCGGGCGTCGTGGTGAAACCGATCAGGTTGTTGACCACGATGTGGACCGTGCCGCCCGTGGTGTAGCCCTCGAGCTGCGAGTAGTTCAGGATCTCCTGAACCACGCCCTGTCCGATGATCGCGGCATCGCCGTGGATCAGCACGGGGATCACCTCACGCCGCTCGGTGTCACACCGCAGCCGCTGCTTCGCCCGGCACCGCCCCTCGACCACGCCCCCGACCGCTTCGAGGTGGCTCGGGTTGGACGCCATCGCCAGGTGCAGCATCTTCCCGTTCGGGTACCGCTGCGTGCCCGAGTATCCTTGGTGGTATTTCACGTCCCCGCCGCCCTCGACGAAGTCCTGCTCCCAGGTCTCCTCGAATTCGGTGAAGATCTGCTGGTACGTCTTGCCCAGCACGTTGTTGAGCACGTTGAGCCGCCCGCGGTGGGCCATGCCCAGCACGACCTCGGTCACACCCAGGTCGCTGCCCGTCTCGAGCAGGTGCCCCATCAGCGGGATGAGCGACTCGGCCCCCTCGAGGCTGAACCGCTTCTCGCCCGGGTACCGCTTGGCCAGGAAGTTCTCGAACAGCTCGGACTTCACCAGTTGCTCGAGGATGTGCAGCCGCCGGGCCCGGTCCAAGGGCACGCGTCCGCCGATCGACTCGTACCGGTCGAACAGCCACCCCCGCTGCTCCACATCCTGAATATGCATGAACTCAACGCCCAGCGTCGAGCAGAAGGTCTCTTCGAGCCGCGCGATCACGTCCCGCAGCGGCACCGCCGAGCCCAGGCCCAGCCCGGACCCATCCACCGTCCGCCCGAGGTCCGCCTCGGTCAGCCCGTGGTATTCCAACGACAGCGTCTCTGGGCGTGGCCGCGGGCGATCGAACGGGTCGATCTGAGCGACCAAGTGCCCGTGATCGCGGTACGCGTCCACGAGGTCATCCACCACCGCCTGGAAGTACGTCGCCTGGCCCGCGGGTTGCCCGCGTCCCGGGGTGATCCGTACGGGCGTGTCGGAGACCTCCCGCGTTGCGGGGATGAACCCGCCAGCCTGCGTCTGTTTGGTTCCCGACCCCGATCCAGGCGAAAATACCAGTTCCCCGGCGCTCGCCAGGTCGAACCCCTGGAAGAACGACCGCAGGTCCGGCTCGACGCTCGAAGGGTCATCGCGGTACGCCCGATAGCGCTCTTCGAGGAACTCGGGGCTCCACCCGTTCACGCTCGCGGGCACAGGACGCGGCGGCACACTCATGCGATCCTCCCGGGCGGCGTCACGACGCCGTCACGCTCGGGTTCGGGCCCACATCAGGCGGGTCCAGTCAAAGTCTAGACAGGCCTATCGGCGGACGGTCCACGGGACATCGGCAAAACCCGCCGCCCCGCCCATCTCGGCCCGGATCGCCCACGAACAGGTCGCGATTACCCGAACCGACCGGTCACGTACTGCTCGGTCTCAGGCAGCACCGGGCGTCCGAAGACCTCCTGGGTTGTGCCATATTCCACCAGCCGCCCGAGGTACATGAACGCCGTGAACTGGCTCACCCGGGCCGCCTGCTGCATGTTGTGCGTCACGATCAGCACCGTGTACCGCTCGGCGATCTCCGAGATCAGCTCCTCGATCCGCATCGTCGCCACCGGGTCCAGCGCCGAGCACGGCTCGTCCAGCAGCAGCACCTCCGGGTCCGCCACGATCGCCCGCGCGATGCACAGCCGCTGCTGCTGCCCGCCACTCAGCCCCAGCGCCGAGTCCTTGAGCCGGTCCTTGACCTCGTCCCACAACGCCGCCGCACGCAGCGAACGCTCGCACGCCTCGGTCAGCACCGCCTTGCGACGCTCCCCGTCCACCCGCAGCGGGTACACGACATTCTCGAAGATCGACATCGGGAACGGGTTCGCCTTCTGGAAGACCATCCCCAGCCGCTTGCGCAGCTCGATCACGTCCACCGACGGCGAATACACCGACGACCCGTCGAGCATGATCGCGCCCTCGACCCGCACCCCGTCCACCAGGTCGTTCATCCGGTTGACAGACCGCAACAGCGTGGACTTCCCGCACCCCGAGGGCCCGATCAACGCCGTCACCTTGCCCTTGGGCAGCTTCATGGTGATGTCGAAGAGGGCCCGCGATTGCCCGTACCACAGCGAGAACTTCTCGGCCGTCAGGATCGCCGTCTCGCCCGCGAGCTCATCGTGGACCTCGGCCTCGAACGGTTCGCCCGCCCGGATCGCCTGGGCCACCTTGCTCGGGCGACGCTCCGAGCCCAGCCCGGCCTTGGTTTCAACCACCGACTTCGCCATCGCTTGCCCCGGAATCTCCGTCTGCACCACCGTCATCAGATCGCCGCCCCGTGCTTGCCCCGCAGCTTGGCGCGGATCCCCACCGCCGCCAGGTTCAGCGACACCACGATCGCCACCAGCAGCAGCGTCGTCGTCCACACCAAAGGCTCGGTCGCCTGCGAGTCCGGGCTCTGGAACCCAAGGTTATAGATGTGGAACCCGAGGTGCATGAACGTCCGATCCCCGTGCAGGAACGGCGCCTCCGAGCTCACCGGCGACGACTGCGTGAAGTTCACCGCCCCCACCAGCATCAGCGGCGCCACCTCGCCCGCACCACGCGCCATAGCCAGGATCGCCCCGGTCATGATCCCCGGCAGCGCCCCGGGCAGCACCACCCGCCGGATCGTCTGCCACCGGCTCGCCCCCGCCGCGACGCTCCCCTCGCGGATCGACTTGGGCACCGCGCTGATCGCCTCCTCCGTCGCCACGATCACCACCGGCAGCGTCAACAACGCCAAGGTCAGCGACGCCCACAGGATGCCCCGCCCGCCAAACGTCGGCCTCTCGGGCAGCTTGTCCCCGAACCACCCGCCGAAGTACGGCGTCTTCGCGACCAGGTAGACCACCAGCCCCGCCGCCCCGATCCACAGCACCCACGCC
>BQJQ01000140.1 GCA_021604785.1 Phycisphaeraceae bacterium | reverse complement strand
TGCACATTCCCGCGCCCGACCAGCCGGTCGAGGCGATCAAATTCCGCGGCGGCGGAGAGTGCCACCTCCCCAAGACCAAGGGCGCCGCCCACCTCCGGTGGGACATCCCCGCCCACGACGGGCAACCCGATTCGGCGGTGTCGATGTTCGTCGCGCCCGACAACGGGATGCTGCCCCTGCTTGAGGGTGTGACGTACGCCGTCAACACCCGGGCGTGCGGGACCGACGGCCCGAGCCTGCTGGTCTGGAAGAAGGACGGGATGATGTTCTGCCTCATCGCCGAGTCTCAGACGGGCAGTTGCGAGAAGTTCCGCGGCGCGATGGGCGCGCCCGAGCCGACCGAAGGGCTCTGAGCCCCCTCCGGGGATGCCCGGAGCCCGGCGTCTGGGCAATCTCTCCGATCTTGTGCGAACGGACACCCCCGCCGGGTCGAATAGAATGACCTGGAGGCGACCCATGCGCACCGCGACTTCTCGGACCTTGCCCGTTCTGATGCTCCTCGCGATCGCCGGCGCCCCCGCGTCGGCCCAGAACGCGATGGGCGACGGGCGAGCCCTCGACAACAACCTCTCCCCGAACACGCAGTACAACGCGCCGCGGGCGGACTTCACCCAGGAGATCCGCTTCCGCAACGCGATCGCGACGGGCAACGCGCCCGGGGGCGTGAGCTTCCGTGGTGACGTCGGGTACGCCGCGCCGTACGAGTTCCGCGGCGAGCTGGGCTCGGACGACCTGTTCGCCTTCCGGCGCGACTCGCTCTACTCCGGGCTCGCGGGGATGGGTATCCGCGGGACCGAGGCGGTGCAGTACCAGTTTGCGCTGACGACCGGGGCGCGCCTGCCGCAGAACGTGGTGGGGTCGCTGACGGTCTCGCGTGACCAGGGCGGGTATGTCTCGCCGCGGGCGCCCGAGGGGCTCGGGCAGCGGCCGCAGTTTGCGCCGACGATCGGGCGACCCAGCGACGCGGAGGGCGTGGACCTGAGTGCGCCGGGGTTCTCCGACACGAGCGCGACGAACCAACTGCGGAGCACGTCGGCCTACACGACCAACCGCGGGTACACCCCGTTCCTGCTGCGGACGCTGCCGGCTCAGGACGGCGGGCAGGACATCGCGCTGACCGCGACGGCGCTGCGAGGGCTCAAGGCGACAAAGATGTTCGACCCGGCGACGCTTTACGCGGGCGCGGGCGTCGAGGAAGACCCCAACGCCGAGCCGCGCGCGGGCGTGGAAGGGTCGGGGTTCGCCGGCTCGGGCCCGCAGGTGAACCGCCCGGATTCGACCTACGACGAAGCGGCGCGGCTCGAGCCCACCCGCCCGGTGACGGCGTACGAGGAGGTGCTCCGGCGCGTCCGCGCACGGGCCGAGGCAGCCGGGCTCGCCGAGGCGCCCGAGGACCCGGCCCAGCGCCCCGAGTGGGAGCAGCGGCTGTACGACATCCGCAATCAGGTCATGAGCGGGACCGAGCCCGACGCGCCCGCCGACCCGGTGCCGGGCACGGAGGTGCCGCTGCCGCGTGAGATCGACATCGAGAACCCGAGCGGCGAGGACGCGCCCCGGGAGCCGCTGGCGACCGACGTCCGGTTCGACCCGGCGACGATGGACCTGATCCGCGAGACGGGCGAGCCGGTGCAGCACCTGGTGGACCCGAACGCCGAGAACGTGGACGTGTACGTGCATCACGTCCGCGAGGGCGAGCGGCTGCTCGCCGAGGGCAAGTACTTCGACGCCGAGGAGCGGTTCACGCGGGCGCTGTCGGCTCGCCCGGGCGACGTGACATCGCAGATCGGGCGCGTGCACGCGCAGATCGGCGCGGGCATGTTCCTGTCGGCGTCGCTGAACCTGCGGACGGTCTTCATCGGCTCGCCCGGCGCGGTGGGCACGCGGTACGCCGAATCGCTGCTGCCCGGGCCTGAGCGTCTCGGCACGCTCATGACGGTGCTGCGTGAGAACATCGGGCTCGCCGAGCGCCCCGGCGGGCGGCTGGCGCTGGACCCGGCGGTGCAGCGCGACTCGGCCCTGCTGCTGGCGTACCTCGGGTACCAGACCGGCGACGACGAGGCGCTGACGCAGGGGCTCGCGGACTTCAAGCGGCGCGTCGCGCCCTCGCAAGACCGCCCCGGCGCGAGCGTGGACTGGCGGATGGCGGCGCTGCTAGAGGGCGTCTGGGTCCGCGGCGATCGCTCGGGCCGCGACGCGGTCGAGGAGTGAGCCCGCCCGACGGGTACCACCGCGGCGCGCTCGCGACCGCCTCGGCCGGCGGCGGCGGGCGCGCGCCCGCGACGATCCGCGCGTTCGTCACCGACGGCTCGCTCGCGGCGTTCTGCGCCGAGCTCGGCAACGCGACCGGAACACGCATCCGCCTCCGCGATGAGCGGGGGCTGGTCCTCTCGCCCTGGGGGCGTGGCGACGAGCCCGGGCTCGACGAACCCCTGCCCGAGGGGGCGGCGTCGGTGCCGCTGGTCGTCGATGGCGAGCGGATCGGGGCGCTGACCGTCGAAGCCGACGGGGACGGCGCGCACGCCCAAGCCGTGCGCACCGCGGTGGATCTGCTCGCGCACGTCGCGTGCGAGCTGTGCACCGATGTCGTCGAGCTGCGGACCCGGGTGACCGAGGTGCGGGTGCTCAGCCGCCTGAGCGCGATGCTCGCCGACGGCGGGTCCGAAGCGGACGCGCTCACGCTCGCGATCGACGCCGGGCTCGAGGCGCTCGGGCTCGACGCGGGCAGCATCATGCTGCTGCCCGAGGACGCGGACGGGCTCAGCGCGACCGAGGACGAGCAGGACCTGCGGATGTCGGTGGCGCGGTCGCTCTCCGAGACGTGGCTGGGCGACCCCGCGCCGCTGAGCCGGGGGCGTCAGTTCGATCGGCTCGCGCTGTCGGGCGAGGTGGTGACGAGCGAGGACCTCGCGACGGACGACCGGGTGCTGTTGCCCCAGCGGTGCCGGGCCGAGGGGCTGGCGAGTTACATCGGGGCGGGGCTGATTTATTCGGGTCGTCCGATCGGGGTGATGCGTTTGTACGCGCGCACGCCGCGGGCGTTCAGCGCCGCGGACCGGCGCCTGATTCGGTCGATCGGGCAGCAGGCCGCCGCGGCCGTCGAGCAGGCCCGCCTGCACGGCATGCGCGAGCGCGAGCGGCGGGTGCAGCGGTCGCTGCAGGTCGCCGCGGAGATCCAGCGCCGCATGCTCGCCCGCCACGGGCCCGAGCACGGGCGCCTCGAGACCGCGGCGCGGTACGTCCCCTCGACCGAGCTCGCGGGTGATTTCTACGACCTCTTCGACGTCGAAGGCGGGCTCGGCGTCGCGGTGGGGGATGTCGTGGGTAAGGGCGTCGGCGCCGCGCTGCTGATGAGCGCGGTCCGCGCGTCGCTGCGGGCGTACGCGGACTCAGACACCGACCCGGCGCGGGTGATGACGCGCGTCAACGAGGCGTTGTGCCGCGACACGACGGTGCAGGAGTTCGCGACGGTCTGGTTCGGGATCATCGACCCCGAGACGCTCGGGCTGACCTACGCGAGCGCGGGGCACGACCCGCCCGTGATCGTGACACCCTCGACCGAGGGCTCGCACGCCCGCCGGCTCGAGCCGGGCGGGCTCGTCGCGGGCGTGAACAGCGGCGAGGCGTACCAGACCACCCGCGTGCAGCTCGCCCCGGGCGATGCGCTGGTCGTCTACACCGACGGCATGATCGACGCGCGCAGCTTCGACGGCGAACGCCTGGGGCGCGACCGGTTCGAGGCGACCGTCGCCGGGGCTGTCGAAGAAGCGCCCGACGGCTCGGCCCAGGTGCTCGCAGACCGGCTCATGTGGGCGGTCCGCCGGTTCGCCGGGCTGGCGCCGCAGACCGATGACCAGACGATCGCCGTCGTCCGGGTGCGCTGATATCTGGAGATGAAGAGGAGCCGGCGGGGGTCAGGCGGCCCGGGGGCCGTCGTCGTCGTCCGGGCGGAAGCGGAAGGGCGCGTGGTCCTCGTCGACCATGCGGTCCAGCTCGTTCAGGGCGTCCTGGGCCCGCGACAGGGCCCGCTCGGCGTCGGCCACGACGTCGCGGTCCTCGCCCTTGGTCCAGCGTCCGGAGCTGGGGCGCCCGCCCTCGGCGTTCGTGTCCCGCCAGTGCTCCCGGAAGGGGATCGGGGCGGGGGGCTCGGGCTCGTCCACATGCAGTCTGGGGAACTCGGTCATAAGGATCACCTACCCCGCGCATCGGTCGTCGGCGGGGGGACGTTGAGGCACACGCCCGTTATCGGCCCGGGGAGGACAGAATCCGGCGTTGCCTGCCCCGTTCATCGGCACGGATTGCCCGGCTGCCGCAGGAATCGGACGGTCGGATTGGTCACCCGCCCGTTGCGGGGGGCTGGGCCCCGACGCGGTGCTCCGTGCCGGCCATCAGACGCTGGATGTTCGCCCGGTGCCTCCACACGACCAGCGCCGCCAGCACGACCGCGACTGCGGTGAACGGAATCGGGTCGATCGGGGCGGCCGCCTGGGCCCTCAGGGCCTCGGCAGCCTCGACGGTCTCCGGGCGAAGGTCGCCCATCGCCCGCGTCTGGGCGAGCCGCCGGGCCTGCCCGAACGCAAGCCAGACCCAGATGGGCAGCGAGCATGCCGCGACGATCGACGCCGACGAGACGTACTTCCAGAGCAGGAAGACGCCCATGAAGACGACGAACGCCCCGAGCCCGGGCAACGCGAGTGCCGGGAAGACGCCCAGCAGCGCGCCGAGCCCCGTCGCAACGCCCTTGCCCCCGCGGAACCCGATCCAGGGGCTGAACATGTGCCCGAGCACCGCAGCGGCGAGCACGGCAAGCCATCCCCACGCGTCGGCGGTCGGCATCTCGAACGTGCCCAGCGTGCCCTTGAGGATCCCCGCGGTGAGCGTCGGGGCGAGCCCCTTGAGCATGTCGAGGGTGAACCCGAGCGCGAAGTAGCGCCCGCCGAGCGCGCGCCCGAGGTTGGTCGCGCCGGTGTTCTTCGAGCCGACGGTGCGGATGTCAACGCCCTTGGCGAGCCCGATGAGAAAGGAGAAGGGGATCGAGCCGACGAGGAAGGCGCCGATGATCAGCGAGGCCCAGAGAGGATCGATCCAGCTCGGCATGGCGGCAGCCTAGCCGGCTCGGTCGGCGTCGGGGCGCTCGCCCTTCGCCGGGGCGAGCGGCTTGCCCCGGTTGAGCAGGCGGGCCCAAGTCACCTCGGGCGCCTCGGCGACGATGTCCCACCCGCACTCCGGGCAGACGGCGGCATCGTCGAGCATGCGCAGGTCGTAAAGGCAGTTCGGGCAGATCCGCCCGCCGGCGCGCTTCACGCGCCCCTGCACGCGGGCCGCCCAGATCGGGATGCCGACCGAGCCGGGGATGACCGCGATCAGGATCAGCCCGATGAGCAGCGGGACGTACCAGCGCGTGGGCATGCCCCCGACGATGCGGACATAGAGCAGGATGCACAGCGCGGGGATCCAGAGCCCGTACCCGATGACGAACGGCTTCCACAAGCCGCGGACCATCTGGACGTACAACGGCCGCGGCGAGGCGCCCGGCGCCGGGCCGATGCCGCGGTCACGCTCGGGGCGGTCGCCTGTCACGTGACGAGCCGGGCGGTGAGCGTTGCGATCAGGTCGGCGAAGACCGCGTCCTCGTCCTGCGCGCCGTCCACGCGGAGGTGGGTGTCGGGCCAGCGGTCGATCTGGTCCAGGTAGCCCTGGCGGACGCGTTTGTGGAAGTCCGAGCCTTTGGCTTCCATCCGGTCGAGGTCGTCGCCGCGGAGCAGGGGGTTCATGCGGGCGGCGGATGTGCGCTCGTCCACGTCGAAGATGATCACGGCGTCGGGCTCGAGCCCGGCAGTCGCGATCTTGGCGGCGGCGAGGATCTCGGCTTCGGGCAGCCCGCCCGCGGCGCCCTGGTACGCGAGGGTCGAGCTGACGAACCGGTCTGCGAGGACAAACTGATTCTGTCCCAGCGCCGGGCGGATGGTCTGCTGCACGAGCTGGGCCCGCGAGGCCATGTAAAGCAGCATCTCGCAACGGAGGGTCATCTCTTCGCGGTCGAGGTGGTCGAGCAGGGTGCGCCGGATGCGCTCGCCGACCTCGGTGCCCCCGGGCTCGCGGACCTCGACCGGCGCGACGCCCGCGCGGGCGCAGGCGAGGACGAACCGGTCGAGCTGGGTGGACTTGCCCGAGCCATCGGGCCCCTCGAAGACGACGAACCGCCCGGGCAGCGCGCGGGCGAGCTCGGGCGGGATTTCGTCGGTGGGAGACATCGGGCGGGCGCGGTCCGTCGCGGGGGAGTTGATCACGGGGGCGAGTCTAGCGTGTCGGCGGCGGCGGTCAGGCGGCTCGCGAAGGGCGGGCCGCCCAGATCCGGATCGAGCAGGCGGAGCCGCGCCAGGTGGGCCCGGGCGCCGGCGTGCGAAGCCGGGTCGTCGCGCGACGCGAGGGTCTCGAGCATGATCGCCCAGGCGTGCCAGAAATCGCGCGAGCGGTCGCCGGCGGCTTCGAGGCGCGTCGCGATCTCGCGGGTCAGCTCGAACGCGCCGGCGTCGTCGCCCATCGCACGCTTGGCCCGCGCGAGGATGAGGGTCAGTCGGTCGCGCCCGCCGGGCGTGCGCTCCACGGCGTCGCCCGAGCGGAGGAGCGTCTGCGCGAGCTGTGCGGCGCCGGCTGGGTCGTCCTCGGCGGATTCCTCGGCCAGGTCCGCCGCCAGCGGGGCCCACTCCGGGCGGTGGTGGCGCCGGGCGAAGGAGACGGCCCGGTCCAGCAGCGCCCGCCGGTGCGCCGGGGACGCTTGGGCGCGAAGGGTGTTGGACGCCGGGAAGTACATCTCCGCGGCGAGCGTCGCCTGGCGCGTGCCCGGGGTGACGGGCTCGAGCGCGTCGAGCCGGTCCATGCCCCCGACGCGCTTCGCGTAGTCGATGCGCCAGATGTCGATCTCGGGGCGGTCGGGGAACGCGTCGATGGCGCGGCGGATGAGGTCGAGCTCGAAGGCTTCGGGCAGCTCGCCGTCCGAGGCGCGGGCCTCGTTGATCGACGCGGCCAGGGCGTCCGCAGCACGGGGCGAGTCGGGGTATTCGCGGGCCAGGCGGGCCAGCATCGCCGAGGCGTCGCGCTGGGCTTCGGGCGTGTTGTCCAGGCGGCGCAGGACCGCGGCTTCC
>BQJQ01000139.1 GCA_021604785.1 Phycisphaeraceae bacterium | reverse complement strand
TCCGGTCCATGTCGAACGGCCCGAGCCCGCCGATCTCGTCCACGACGCCGTCGATCTCCTCGTACATCTGCGTAACGGTTTCGACCGTCCGCCCCGGCCCGTGCGCCGTGCGGTCGAACCGCTCGCCGTGCCCGGGCAGATCGAGCGAAACCGCCGCGATCCCCGCGCGCATCCACCGCAGGTATCGCCCGGGATCCAGCTCCTTGTGCGCCGTCCGCCCGTGCATCCACACGACCACCGGCGCGGGCGTCTCCCAATCCGGGTGCATCACCAACGCAGGGACATCGTCGCCCAGACGCATGACCCGGCTCGCGTCCTGCAGCGATCGTGGCAGCTCGGCAAACCGCCCGCCCGGCGCGCTCAAAGCACGACCTTCGCGCCGGGCTCGATTGCCGAGGGCAGGTTGCTCCGCTCTCGCAGGTGCGCCGCGTCCAGTGCCGTCAGCCCCGAGATCTCGATCACCGCATCCACGCGCCCGCCCGCGCCCCGCGGCACCGACACGCCCGCCGCCTCGAGCCACCGCGCCGCCCGCTCGGTCTGCAGGTCCTTGGACGTCTCGACGCTGTCCGCCCCCGACGCGTTCTTGATCGGCGCGAACTCCTCGACCCGGTCCGTTTCGTACACGATCGAAGACCCCGCCAGCGGGATCGCGTCGAAGATGAACCGCTCGAGCTTCACGCCGTTGGGCTCGGTCGGGTCCACCTGCTCGCCCAGTTCGGGGTCGTAGCAGGGTACCTTCTTCACCGCCCGGTGAAACGGCAGCCCGGACGCGGCATCAGTCGCCAGCTTCTCGATAAACCCGACCCCGATCGCGTGGATCGCGACCGACCCCGCGTTGAACCGCAGCGACCCGCCCGCGTCGGTCTCCTTCGCCAGCGACTCGGGCAGATCGGAGTACTCGATCACGCACACCCGCCCGTCGCCCTTGCAGAAGACGCCGACCTTCTCGTCCCACGCCGCCTTGGCGACCATCTTCGACGAGAACTCGCCCGACGAGTCCGGCGCCGCGGCGTGCAGCCCGAGGAAGACCGGATCGGCGACCCTCGTGTGCGGGTTGTCCACCTGAAAATAGCTCACGTGCTCGATGCCGCGCGCACGCATGTCCTTGACCGCGCCGGATTCGTACAACGCCCGGATAGCGCCGCCGTGCCCGTCCGGGTTGGTCGCGACCTCCCCGGGCTCGCTCAGCAACACCCGCCCGGTCGCCTTGTCCAGGCTCGGAATCGTCCCCTGCGGGAAAAATTTCACGTCGTTCGGGTCGAGCCCGAAGTGCTCGTGCGTCGCGAAGAATCCCACGGTCGCCTCATGGTTCAGCGGGCTGGTCATGATGTACCAGGGCACGGGCGCGCCGTACCGCGCCGCCGTGGCGCGCACGCCGTCCGCGAACACTTCGAACAGCGGCTTGCCCGTCACGCACCCCGCCGGGTAGCACCCCTTGGGCCCGTCGTACCCCAGCCGCGAGCCCTGCCCGCCCGCGACGGTGAAGCACGCGACCTTGCCCGCCCGCAGCAATTCCTCGCCGACGCCCCGGTATCGGTCGCGGTCCCACGCCGGCTTTCGTTCGGAGCTCTGCGGGTAGTACGGCGCCGGCTCGAGCGCGTCGGGCGTCGGGGGCGTCTCGGGGGCGCGCACGTACCGCTTGATCCACCCCGGCAGCGCGTCCCAGTCGATCGCCTCAAGCTGGCGCGCAAACGCCGCCCGCGCCGCTGGGTCCAGCGACTCGACTCCAAGCAGCAGATGCTCCTGCCCCGCGGCTCGGACCCGGGGTGCGATCGCGTCGATCTGTGGCATGATTCTCCCTCGTGCTGCGGTTCCGGTCCGATCGTAGTGGGCGGGCACGCCGGTTTCCGGGGCGATACGCTCGCACCGATGACACCCCGCACGAAACCCCGGATCGATGACGCCTCGGGCGCGCCCTTCGTCGGCGCCTCCATCCTCTCGGCGGACTTCGCGCGCCTGGGCGATGAGATCACCGACGTCCTCGACGCGGGCGCCGACATCATCCACGTCGACGTCATGGACGGGCACTTCGTCCCCAACCTCTCGATGGGCCCGGCGATCGTGAGCTCGGTGCGAAAGGCGTTCCCCGATGCCTACCTCGATGTGCACCTGATGGTCGCCGACCCGGACGCGTGGTTCCGCCCGTTCGCCCAGGCGGGCGCGGATCTGTTGTCGTTCCACATCGAGGTCTGCGCCGACGAACGCGAGGCCCTGGCCCACGCCGACCGAGTCCGCGCGCTGGGGTGCGCGCCGGGCATCGCGATCAACCCGCCCACGCCCCAGGCCCGGCTCGAGCCCGTCGCGTCCGCGTTCGATCTGGTGCTCGCGATGTCGGTCATGCCCGGGCACTCCGGGCAGGCCTTCATGCCCGAGGCCCTCGAGCGGGGGGCCCTCCGCTCGGCCCTGCCCGCGACGACCCGCCTGGAGATCGACGGCGGCGTCAACCCCGAGAACGCCGCCACGGTCCGCGAAGCCGGGTTCGACCTTCTCGTGGCGGCCTCGGCGATTTTCGGACGCCCCAGCGAAGATCGCCCGGGGGTCATCTGCCAACTCAAGGGCTCTGAATGACCCCAAACGCCAACAGCCGTACGTAATGCGTACAAATCTGCCCGATCATGCCGCTCGACAGGTGGTTTCTGGCGGGCTGGTCGATACACTCTGCCCCGGCCCACTCCGATGGCCGATGACGGACCTGACGGGTGCCCGCACGGAGCGGGCTCAAGCGAACCAAACTTCCTGGAGCGGATCGACCCCCGCCCACGAGCCCGGACGCACCCCCACACACCACACGTATGGCAAAGCCACTCGACCTTCGCATCTTGCTGGTGCAAGCCGGCGGTACCGACTGGGACCGCGAGCAGCGCCTGATGGGTTCCGCGAACCTGCCGCTGCGCGCCGACGAGCACGACCGGCTCGAGGGCACCCTCGCGGCGTTGCCCGAACTGGTCGGCACGCCCATGCCCTCGGTGATCCTGTCGAGCAAGAACGAGAGCTCCATCCAGACCGCGGCCCTCGTCGCGAGCAGTCTGGGCGGCGTCAAGACCCGTGAGATCGAGGCTCTGGGCGACGTGGACCTCGGACTCTGGGAGGGTGTCTGCGGCGAGGACCTCGAGGGTCGATGCCCCTCGACCTACCGCCAGTGGCTCGAGGACCCGGGCAGCGTGACAGCTCCAAAGGGCGAGGCGATGGGGGCTGCCGAGGCGAGGATTTTGGACGTGGTGGCGAGAGCCGCGGACAAGACCAAGGATGAGCACCCCACGATCGGGGTGGTGCTCCGGGGGATGGCGTACGCCCTCTTCCGGTGCTGGACCGAGAGCCTGCCGACGGGCCAGATGTGGAATGTGTTGCAGGATGGGCCCAATGAGCCGAGGATGCTGGTGATCGAGCGAGCCCGTTTCGAGCGGGCCAAGCAGGGAGCCGGGGCAGGCTGACGCCCGGCATGCCGAGCTGGAGGGCACGGATGACGACCATCGCGACACGCTCGTGGAAAGACATGAAGGGTGAGCAGGGCAAGGGCTCGGTCCCCGAGGGGCTGTGGCTGCGCTGCCCCGGGTGCGCCGCGATGATCTACAAGCGGCAGATGGAAGCGAACCTGCACGTCTGCCCGGAGTGCACACACCACTACCGGATCTCGGCGACGACGCGGGTCGAGCAGTTGGCCGACGACAACACGTTCACGCGGATGTTCGAGAATCTGCGCGCGGTGGACCCGCTCAAGTTCCGGGATCTCAAAACCTACCCCGAGCGCGTCGCGGCTGAGCAGATCCGTTCGGGTCAGAACGAGGCGGTCGTCGCCGGCGAGGCGTTCATCAAGGGCCGCCCCGCGATGCTCGCCTGCCTGGACCTGACGTTCATGATGGGCTCGATGGGCTCGGTCGTGGGCGAGACGCTGACGCGCTCGATCGAGCACGCGACGGAACACTCCCTGCCCCTGATCATCGTGAGCTGCTCCGGCGGCGCGCGCATGCAGGAAGCCGGGCTGAGCCTGATGCAGATGGCCAAGACGTCGTCCGCCCTCGCGCGGTTCGACGACGCGGGCGGGCTGTTCATCTCGGTGCTGACCGACCCGACCACGGGCGGCGTGACGGCGTCGTTCGCGATGCTCGGCGATGTGATCCTCGCCGAGCCCAAGGCGCTGATCGGGTTCGCCGGCCCGCGGGTGATACGCCAGACGATCCGCCAGGAGCTGCCCGAGGGGTTCCAGCGGTCCGAGTTCCTGCGTGACGCGGGCATGGTGGACCGGGTCGTCTCGCGCCACGACATGCGCGACGAGGTCGCCCGCATCATCGACTACACCACGTGAGCGGGCCCGGGCCCGACGCCCCGGCGTTGCTCGGGAACCGACCACGCCTGCGCGCGCTGGCGGCGGGGTTCGCGTTCGGGTTGCTCAGTGCGCTGAGTTACGCGCCCGTCGGGGCGTGGTTCCTGGTGTTTGTCGCGCCGGTGCCGTTGATGCTGCTCGCGATGCGCCCCGGGCTGCGGCCCGGCCGGGCGGGCGTGTGGGCCGCGGCCGGTGTCATGCCCTGGTGGGGCGCGGCGCACCTGTACATTCTCAATGTCTCGCAGCTCGGGTTCGTGCCGCTGATCGCGCTGCTGTCGGCGTACGTGTGGCTGTTCGTCTGGATCTCGGGTCGGGTCGCATCGCGGTGGCCGCGGGCGGCGGTGGTGGGGCTTCCCGTGGTGTGGGTCGGCGCGGAGTTTCTTCGCGGCACCGTCGCGTTCAACGGGTACGCGTTCTATTTGACCTCGCACCCGCTGATCGAGTCGCCCGGGTCGGTGCTGGCGGCGCCGGCGGGGTGGCTGGGCGCGTATTTCGTGACGTTTTTGGCAGCTGTCGTCGCGGCGATCCTCGCGGGGACGATCACGCGGCGCACGCGCCCGGCGGCGGGGGGGCTCGCGATTGCAGGGGTGGCGGTCTTGTTCACGGCGGCAGCGCTGTTCGGGCGCGCGCCCGATGGCGGGCGGTCCGTTCGCGTGGGCGTGGTCCAGAGCAACATCCCGCAGGACAACCGGGCGTCGTGGACGTTCCGCCAGCGTGTTTCGGACTTCCTCGACATGCGTGAGCTGACGCTCGCCGCGGCGGGTGAGCGACCCGACGTCATCGCGTGGCCCGAGGGGATGTTCCCCGGGCGGGCGATCGGGGCCGAAGCGCTCGCGGCCGAGCGGGCGGCGGCGCTGATCTGGCCCATGGAACCCGAGTCGCCTGACGACGCGCCGGGCCTGGGCGAGGTGCCCGACTACATCCCCGCGACGGAGCTGGCCGACGGGCTGCTCGCGTTGCAGGCGGAGATCGGCGCGCCGATGGTGGTGGGGTCCGCGGGGTTCGACCGGTTCCGCGTGGAAGAAGTGGACGGCGGGCTGCGCTACCGAAATGACGCGATCTACAACAGCGCGTTCGTGGTTGAGGGCGGTCGGGTCCCGACACAGCGGTACGACAAGCTGCACCTAGCGCCGTTCGGCGAGGTGATGCCGTACATCTCAGCGTGGGAGTGGCTCGAGACGCAGCTGCTCGCGTTCGGCGCCAACGGCATGACGTTCGTGCTCGAGCGCGGGGACGATCCGGTCGTGCTGGACGTGCCGGCCGACGGCGGCGTCGTGCATGTCGCGACGCCGATCTGCTTCGAGGCGACCGTCTCGGGCGTCTGCCGGCGGCTGGTGTTCGACGGAGGAGAGCGCCGGGCGGGCGTGATGCTCACGCTGACCAACGACGGGTGGTTCGGCGACTGGACCCCGGCCCGCGAGCACTACGCCCTGGCGAGCCGGTGGCGGTGCGTGGAGCTGGGGACGCCGCTGGTGCGGGTCGCGAACACGGGCATCTCCGCGGCGTACGACGCCCGCGGGCGGGTGATCGCGGACGAGCTGGTCGGGTCCACCGATTCGACCCCGCGGGACAACGTCGCGGGGGTGCTGATCGCGGACGTGGCGTTGGGCGAGGGGGCGACGGTGTACGCTCGTGTGGGCGACTCGTTCGGGTGGGCGGCTTTGGGGCTGACGCTGGCGGGGCTGGTGGGCTCGTTCCGGGGGCCCAGGGGGCCCGATACAAGCGGGCCGGCCCGCCCAGCCGACGATGAGAGCAGCACGACGGGCGAGACGCCCAAGGCGACGAAGGAGTGATGACGATGCGGACGGACACGATGACAGGGCTCGCCAGACACTCGGCGGTCGCGGGCGTGCTGATGCTCGCGGGGTGCGCCGCGGCGCAGACGGCCTCCGAGCCGATCGTCGAGGTGACCCCCCCGGTGATCGTGGAACGCGCGCCCACGGCGGTCGAGCTCTCCACCTTCCGCGAGGAGACCATCGACGAACTGCTGACGCTCTCCAAGAGCGCGTACCCGCAGGTGCGGGCGAACGCGATCGAGGCGTTGGCCGAGTCGCCGGCCCGGGTCTCCGACGTTGTAGGCGACCGCCTGTTGGACAGTAACGAGGGTGTGCGGGCGGTCGCGGCGATGGTCGCCGGGCGTCTTCGCCTGAGCGAGCACGTGGACCGGCTCGAGACGCTCACGAGCGACTCGTCGCCGCACGTGCGGGCGTCGGCGATTTACGCCCTCCGCGCGTGCGGGCTCGACGCGGACCCGTCGCCGCTGGCGGACCTGCTGCTCGGGCACGACAACCCGCGGGTGCGGGCGCACGTCGCGTTTGTCCTCGGCGAGATGGGCGATCGGTCCGCGCTGGGCCCGCTGCGCCAGGCGAGCGCGGCCCCGATGCGTCGGGCAGACCGCGGCTCGGTCCGCCTGATGCGCCTCCAGATGGCCGAGGCGATGGTGAAGCTGGGCGACGATGCCCAGCTGTCGGTGATCCGGGCCGCCCTGTACCCCGCCCGCCCGGAGGAACTCGAAGCGGCGGCGTTGGCGGTGCAGATCCTGGGCGAGGTCGAGGACCGGGCCGTGATCGATCAGCTCATCGAGCTGGCCAAGGGTGCTGACGAGACCGAGCGGGCGATGCCCGCGGAGGTCCGGCTCGCGTCCGCCGCGGCGTTGGCCCAGATGGGGCTCGCGCAGGGGACCTACGTCGCCGATGCGTACCGCGACCATGACATGGACGTGCTTCGGGCGCAGGCTGCCTCGGTGTACGGCGATGCCCGGCGGGTGTCCGACGTGCCCAAGCTCAACCACCTCCGCCGGGACGGGTCCGAGATGGTCCGCGTGGCGGCGTGCGGGGC
>BQJQ01000138.1 GCA_021604785.1 Phycisphaeraceae bacterium | reverse complement strand
CGGTCGCGCGACAGGCGCAGCTCGGCGGTCTTCTCGCCCGACAAGATCAGCGGGGCGTACTTCGGGTGGACGATCGCGACGTGGGTGCGGGCCATGCCCGGGTCATCGGCTCGGGCGGGGCGGGCGCTCAGCAGGAGTCGCCGGTTCTCGGGCGTCGCCACAGTCTCGGGTCAGTTTCGGCGGATCCGCTCCAACGTCGAGGTCGTCGAGAGCCCCTCGACCAGGTCCACCAGCTCGACGCGCCCGCCGGCCCGCTTGACCGCCTCGCCCCCGACGACCTGGCCCTCGGCGTAGTCCGAGCCCTTCACCAGCACGTCGGGGAGCACACGCTCGATCAGCCGCTGCGGCGTCTCCTCGGAAAAGAGCACGACCGCGTTGACCGAGTTGAGAGCGCCGACCACGCGGGCGCGCCGTTCCTGGTCGTTCACGGGTCGCCCCTCGCCCTTGAGCGCGCGGACCGAGGCGTCGTCGTTGAGCGCGACGACGAGGAAGTCGCCGAAGTGCGCCGCCTTCTCCAGCAGCGTCACGTGCCCGGCGTGCAGCACGTCGAAGCAGCCGTTCGTGAACACCACCCGGCGCCCGGCCTGGCGGGCCGCGTTGACCTGCACCATCAGCTCGTCCTCGGTGAAGTGCTTGCCCCCCTGCCTGGCGCTGAGTGTCAGCAGCTCGGCGTGGACCTTCTCGAGCGGGATGGGCACGACGCCGAAGACCTCGACTTCCAAGCCAGCCGCCGCGTTTGCGAACCGGACCGAGCTCTCCCAGTCCAGGTGGTTGCACCGGGCGGCGGCGAGTGCCGCGAGCATCATGTCGCCCGCGCCGGTCACGTCGTAGACGTCCCGCGCCACAGTGGGCACGGAGATCGGGTTCGGGTCGTCACGCGTCAGCAGCAGCGCGCCCTGGCGGTCGAGCGTCACCACGACGGTCTCGAGCTCCAGGTCATCGAGCACGCGCCGGGCCAGGCGGGCGGCGTGGGCCGGGCCCGCGTCGTCGCCGATCGTCATGCCCGTGGCACGCTCGGCCTCGGTCCGGTTGGGCGTGATGGCCGTCGCGCCGGTGTACTTCGTGTAGTCGGTCGCGGGGGCGGGATCGACGAAGACGGGCTTGCCCGCGGCCCGGGCCCGGTCGATGACGGCCCGGCAGACCTCGTGCGTGCACACACCCTTGTTGTAATCCTCGATGCAGACGACATCGACGTTCTTGAGCGCGTCGTCGAACGATCGCAGCAGACGCTCGGCGATCCCCGGCGCCACCGGCTCACGCGACTCGAAGTCCACGCGGAACATCTTCTGCGCGTGGCGCCCCTGGGCGAGCCCGATCAGGTTCCGCTTGACGGTCGTCGGGCGGTTCGGGTCGGTCACCAGGGCCCCGGCGTCCACGCCCTGCTGGTTGAGGGTGGTGCGGAGGAGGTTCGCCTCGGCGTCCTGCCCGACGACGCCCAGCGCGACGACCGAGCCGCGGAGTGCGACCAGGTCCAGGCAGAGGTTGGCCGCCCCGCCCGGGCTGTCCTCCTGGCGGGTGACGCGGAGGACGGGGACGGGGGCATCGGCGCTGAGCCGGTCCGCGGCGCCGTAGTGGAACTGGTCGAGCATGAAGTCGCCGATGACCAGGGCCCGGAATCGGCGCCATTCGGCGAGCTTGGCGAGCAGGGTGTCCATGGCGGGCTCCGGCGGGGGCGGGGACCGGGACGATAGGGCACCCAAGGCCCTTGCGAGCCCCCCCAGCCCCGATCCCAAACGCCCGGGCTCGACCCAAGCCGGGCTCGGGTCTATCGTTGCGGCCCGGCCAGTCCCGGGCATTCGCCCCGATCGGAGCCACCCCATGGGCACGCAGCAGATCATCGAATCGATCAACCAGGACGCGCTGAGGACCGACCACCCGCGCTTCGACGTCGGCGACACGCTCAACGTGCACGTCCGGATCGTCGAGGGCGAGAAGGAGCGGACTCAGGTCTTCCAGGGTGTGCTCATCTCCCGCAAGGGGCGCGGCATCAACGAGATGATGACCGCGCGGCGCATCGTGGACGAGGTCGGCGTCGAGCGGACGTGGCCGGTGAACTCGCCCTCGATCGCCAAGATCGAGGTCGTGCGCCGCGGCGACGCCCGCCGGGCCAAGCTCTACTACCTGCGTGACCGCGTCGGCAAGAGCCGCCGCCTGCGTGACCGCCGGCGTGGCATGAAGCACGTCGAGGGTCAGGCGACGATCCAGCGCTGATCGACCGCGACACCCGAACCATCACCCGCACGGGCAAGCATCGCTTGCCCGTGTTTCGTTTTGCCACGCCCCGGCCCATACCCTTGGGCAGACGATGGAACGCAACACACGCCAGCGAGACGCGATCCGATCGGTGTTCGGGCGAGCCGGCAGGCCGCTGAGCCCGCAGGAGGTGCACGAACGCGCCGACCGCATCGTCGCGGGTGTATCGATGGCGACGGTGTACCGGTCACTCAAGGGCATGGTCGAGGAGGGCGAGATCGTGACGGTGGACCTGCCGGGGCAGCCGCCGCGGTACGAGCCCGCCGGGCTGGACCACCACCACCATTTCCAGTGCCGATCGTGCTCGCGGGTGTTCGACATCGAGGGGTGCCCCGGGGCGATCGACGGCATGGCGCCGGCGGGGTTCGTGGTCGAGTCGCATGAGATCACGCTGACGGGGCTGTGCGATCGGTGCGCCGGGGGCTGAGGCCCGGGCGGTAGACTCGGACACGGGCCCGTGGCGGAACTGGTAGACGCGGCGGACTTAAAATCCGCTTCCCGGAAACGGGAGTGAGGGTTCAAGCCCCTCCGGGCCCATTACCCGCAGCCACCGGCGCGGGGTCGCCGCGGCCAGGATCCGGTCGGCTTTGCGGGATCTAAGGGAACTAGCTTTACGCGGCGCACGAAAAGGTTTTCGGCCGTTCGGCCATGCGCCCGCGGGTTCTCTGCGATACGCGCAACAGGGCTTGTTGGCACGCTGTCATGGGGGGCAGTCCCGGCAGGCGGGGTTTTCAGATGCTCTGTAGCTGAAGGAGTTCGTGATGCAGAACAAACCAACGAATCGGTGTCTCAGTGCGCTCGCGATGAGCGTCGGAGCCGGGCTGGCCGCGCCGGTCATCGGCGGGGCCCCCGCGTGGACGGCGCCGCAGGTGCACGCCCAGGAATTCCTCGGGCACTACTACATCAAGCCCGCGACCGGCGAGGTCGTCTTCACCCCCGCGGCGGAGTACCTCGCGAACCGCGCCGGGCTGCGCACCGTCGGCGACGACCTGACGGGCGACGGCGTGAGCGATGTCTGGGTCGCGGTGAACGGCGACCCGTGCGGCTTGGGCACCCCCACCACGCCAGCAACCAGCATCGGGACGCTCGACACCGAGACGGACCAAGGAGACTACCACCTCTACCGCGCGCACTCGGCTTCGGGCGATCTGCGGGTCGAGTCGCTCACGTGGTCGTACTGGTCCGACATCCTGGACACGGACACCGACTCGAACTTCATCTCCGACGGCAACACCCGCGGGGCCGGGTTCGAGCTGACGTTCTGGGACCGCGAGGACCCGCCCAATGTGGGCTCGTCGGCAGCCCCCGCCCGGCGCATGAAGGTCGTCACCTACGCCTTCACGAACATGCCGGGCCCCCTGACCGCCCCGGTCCCGAACTACATGAGCGGGTTCATTCTCACGTTCGACCTGACCGGGTTCGAGTTCGAGATGGCCGACACGGACGGGGTCGGGCCCGCCACCGGGTTCTTCAACCCGCTGATCGGGACGGACTCGGACACCGATACCGATACTTTCATCGACGACGACAACAACGTCAACGGCACGCACGACTGGTCATACTCAATCCGAGCGATCCAGCCGACCAACCCGGCTGCGAACGAGGGACTGATCGGGTATCAGCTCGCCGCGCCGGGCATCCCGGGTGCGCACAGCGCGTTCGATCCCAACGACGGTGTGATCGACCTCGAGGACCGGTTCATCCTCCAGTCGTCGGTGGTCGAGCCGATGGGTGCCGGCGGGCTGGAGGAGTTGACCGAACTGACCCTGCCCGAGACACCCACGCTCTTCGGCGCCCTCTCCCTCTTCGATGTCTCGAACGGGCAAAGCCCTGAACCGACCGGCCCCTCGGGGGGCTTCGGCTCGGGCGACTACTTCCAGTTCGGCTCCTTCGACTGCCCTGAGGACGAAGGGACGTATACCCACCCCTACCTCGCCCTCTCGGGCGACCGCACCGGCGAGCCGTTCTGCGACTGCGACGACAACGGCGTCCTGAACATCGATGACGTGGACTGCTTCGTCGCCGCCTTCATCGCGGGCAACCTGCTCGGGGCCGACTGCGACGGGTCCGGGGCCCTGAACGTGGACGACATCGACTGCTTCGTCTCCTGCTTCCTCGCGAAGTAGGCCTGCCGGATTCTCTACTCTCCGGGCCCGCCGGCGTCCTTCGGGCACGCCGGCGGGCCTTTTGTTCAATCTTTGTTCGGCTACCAAATTCCCTAGCCCGCCATACCCGAAGCGGGGCGGACCTGCGCTCGGATTTTTTGAATGTTCGATGGCATTTCCGCGAACGGGCGCTTGGGACGCGGCCCTCGATCGGGTAAGATCACCCCCACGCGCCCGCCCTCTCTGGGTCGGCGTGTGGTTGCCAGAGTGTTGTCTTTTCAAGAGTCGAGAGAGTTTTCTGCCAATTCGCGGGGTGTGAACGCCCCGGAGAGAAGCCAGAGAGAGGAATCAGAATCATGAACAACGCAATGAAGACGTGCCTGTTCGGCGGCACCCTGTTCGCCGCCGGCGTCGCCGGTCAGGCCGACGCCCAGATCACCTTCGAGCTGAACGTCGGCGGGGCCTACCCGACCTCGTTCACCACCGGCTACGCCTACGGGCTCCTCAGCCAGTACGTCAGCTACAGCCCCGGCACCTCGCCGGTCGCGCCCGCCCTGGCCATCGGCTACGGCTACGTTGGCTACGGCTACGTCTCGGCGGGCTCCATGTACGCCACGTCGTACTCCTACGGCTCGGTCAACTACGGCTCTGGCTACCAGAACGCCGTCGGCCAGGCCTACGCGTACTTCTCCGTCGCGACGCCCACGGACGTCACGATCTCGTGGGACTTCTCCAACGAGTTCGGCGCCGGCTCGAACTACGCGTTCTTCAGCGACATCTCGCTGACGGACTGGACCAACGGCGGCGTCGGTATCTTCGCCGTTGACCCGTCCCTCGATCCGCTGACCCCGCTCACGGGCTCGACCACGATCTCGCTCAGCGCGGGCATCAACTACTCGCTGCTGCTCGAAGCCTCCACCGGCGCGAACACCGGCAGCGCCTGGGCCCACGCCGTGTTCACCAAGGTCCCGACCCCGGCTTCGGCTGCGGTCCTCGGCCTGGCCGGTCTGGTCGCGACGCGTCGTCGTCGCTAAGACCTCGCAGGGCTCGCCTGCCGGGTTCGCCCGGCTTGGGCCCGACACTGTGAATTGACTCGGGCCGTCCGCCAACGCGGGCGGCCCGCTTTTTTTCCCGACTCCCCGGCGCCGGACGCTCCCATAGACTCCCGAGATATGACCAGAGCCCCGATGAATCCGAACCCGTTCCAGGCGGTGCCCAAGCGGGTCGCCGCGATCAACGCCGCCAAGCAGTGCTTCTCGAAGCAGGACTTCGCGGGCATGCGCGACGCTCTCCAGCCGATCGTCGAGGGCCGCAAGAAGGACCCCGAGGCGATGTTCCTCATGGCCCTGGCGCACGAGGGGCTCCGCGAGATCCACAAGGCCGTCGTGCTCGTCCGCGGTTCGCTCGAGGTGCACGAGCAGCCCGACGCGCAGCTGCTGCTGGCGCGGTGCGAGCGGTTCTTCGGCAACACCGACGTCGCGATCGGGCTGTGCGACAAAGTTCTCGCGAAGCGCCCCGGGTTCATCCCCGCGAGCATCATCAAGGGCGGCGCGATGGAAGCCGGCGGCCGCTTCGCCGAGGCCAAGGCTGTGCTCGAGCCCTTGGTGAAGAAATTCGAGGACAAGGGCGAGAAGGTGCCGCCTCAGATCATGAGCGAGTGGGTCAAGCTGCAGGTGCAGGACAAGGACTACGACGACGCGATCGCGAACATCGACGTGCTGCTCACGCAGGGCGAGATGCCCGACGAGGCCAAGCGGATGCAGCTGCACCTTCAGGCCAAGGCGTACGACCGCAAGAAGGACTACCCCGGCTCGTGGGGCTCGGCGGTGCGGGCCAACGCGATCGGCAAGATCGACTTCGACGAGTCGATGTACTCCGGGCAGGTCTCGGCGCTGATCGAGAACTGGTCGCGCGAGCAGATGGAGAAGTTCCCGCAGGCGAAGTGCGACTCGGAGATCCCGGTCTTCGTCGCGGGGATGCCCCGGTCGGGGACGAGCCTGATCGACCAGATCATCGACGCGCACCCCAAAGCCGCGGGCGTGGGCGAGCTGGCGTCGATCGAGATGTTCGCCAAGAAGCTCAGCGTGTCGTACGACGGGACCAAGGAGCCGCCTGCCTGCTTCGGGCAGATGGGCGAGCAGAAGTGGACCAACTGCGCCCGCGACTACCTGCGCGAGATCCGCAAGGAAGCGCCCGACGCCGAGCGAATCGTGAACAAGGCGCTGGGCAACAACAAGCTCGTCGGGCTGATCGCCCGCCTGTTCCCCAAGACGCGGATCATCCACGCCGTCCGCGACCCGCGGGACGTCGCGATCAGCTGCTACATGGGCGGGTTCAACAACCAGATGCACGCGTACACCACGCAGGTGGACTGGACCGGGCATACCTGGGCCCAGTCGGTCCGCATGATGCGCCACTGGCGCGACGCGCTGGACGTGCCCGTGCTCGATGTGTGCTACGAGCGGCTGGTGTCGGACCCCGAGACCGAGTTCCCGCGGATCATCGAGTTCCTCGGGCTCGAGTGGGACGACGCGTGCAACGAGTTCCACAAGTCCAAGCGGACGGTGCGGACGCTCAGCTACGACCAGGTGAACCGCCCGCTCTACACGTCGAGCAAGGGGCGGCACATGAACTACGCCGAGTTCATCGACAGCGTGGACTTCCCGCCTTACGACCCGAACGCCGAGGACCCGCTCGCGGGCGTGCTCGAGTGGCTCGACGCGAAGGGCGATGCCTGACCAGCGTCACCCGCCGGCGGGCGTGATCGTTTCGATGTCAATCTGAAGACCCGCGGGCGCCGCGGGTTTGTGCCGCTCGATGGGCTCGGGGTCGGCGTTCGCAGGCTCGCGGCCCTGGGCTTCCTCGACCTCTGCCTCGTCGTGTTCCGCCGCGATCATGCGCAGCGCCTCGTCGATCGCCTCGGCGTCCAGCGGCTCGCCCGCGC
>BQJQ01000137.1 GCA_021604785.1 Phycisphaeraceae bacterium | reverse complement strand
TTTCCGATATCACCCGCCGCCCGCTCGGGCGGCCGCGACAGGGGGACAACCGATGACCGAATACGACGCGTCGCCGCCCACGGAATTCGACCCGGCCGATCCGGAGTTGTTCGTCGAGGCGCCCAAGTGGCCCAAGGTCGTCGGCATCCTCAGCGTTGTGTTTGGATCAATCTCCGTCTTCTGCGGCGGGGTCGGCATAGCCCTGGCGCCGTTGGGCGTTTCGATGGCCGAGGGCCAACTCAACGGCGATCCCCCGCCCCCGAACATGGTCATTGCTCCCATTGATATGGTGAGCCAGGGCGTTGGCTTCTTGATAAACATCCTGCTGATCATCGCGGGCTCGACGCTGCTCATGCGCAAACCCGCCGCGAGAGCCCTGCACCTGCTCTACGGAGTCGCGTTCCTGTTCGCCGCCGGGCTCGGCATCTGGGCCCAGATGAAAAAACAGGCCGCGATGGACGCGTACGCCCAGCAGTACGACAACATCTACGCCCAGCAACACGGGCAGGCCGGCTCGCTCGCCCTGATCATCGGCGTTGTCATGATGGTCGCCTTCCTTTGCTGGCCCGCCTTCTGCCTCGTCTGGTTCGGGCTCACCAAGACCAAGCCGTCAGACATCACCGGCGCGCATGACCCCGCCGCCTGACCCGCGGCTACGCACTCACCCGCACCCCGCGATGAACGACGCCACAAACGCGTCGACATCGTCGATGTTTAGCGCGCCGTTCCCGTCGAAGTCCACGCTCAGGTCACCGCCGACAAATGCAGCCACAAACGCGTCCACGTCGTCGACGTTGAGCACGCCGTTGCCGTCCACGTCCGCGTCGCACGGCGTCGTGTCGATCGTCACCGTCGCCGTCACCACGTTCGTGTTCCCCGAAGCCTCGACCGCCACGATCGTGATCTCGTGCACACCCTCGGACAGGTTCAGCGTCTTCCGCCACTCCAGCCGGTCGTGCGGGCGACCCTGATTCCCGACGGTGAGCATGGTCAGCGGGTCATCGCCCACCCCGAGGTCCGCGAACAAGTACACGTCGTTGGGCGTCCGGTCCCCCAGCGTCACCCGCAGCTCGGGCGAGGTGTCGTCGAGCGTCTGCCCGTCCTCCACCAACGCCACCGGCGGCGGCACCCGGTCCACGTACACCACCACCCGCTCCTCCGCGAACAGCGGCGTCGTCCCCGCCGGCCGCTTGCGGAACGCGATCGCCGAGATGTAATTCGCCCCCTCCTCGAGCATCGTCGCGTCGATGGTCTGGCGATACACGCCCGTGCCCGTGCCGGACCCGAACGCCGGCGCGTTCTCCGTCACGAACCCCTCGTACCCGCCGATCACCAGCGTGCTCGGGCTGATGTCGATCGACCCGTTGCCGTTCCAGTCCTCGGTCCCCTGGTTTATACGGAAGAGCGCGTTGTCGTCCGAGTTCGCGTCCAGCGGGTCCGTCTGCACCGTGTCCAGGCGCAGCTCGAACGTGTCCGCCGTCACGATCGGCATCTCGGTCAGCCGCTGCAGGAAGTCCGGGAAGGTCACCGGGTCCGGCGCGACCGTCGTCGTCGATCCGACGATCGAAACGCCCACCGTCGGCAGCGCCTCGGCGTACACCACGTACCCCCGCCCGTGGTTCCCGGCGCTCGACGCGTTGTTGGGCACCCGCAGCGTCACCGTCCCGCCCGCGCCCACCGTGATGATCTCCGCGATCAGGCTCGTCGGGTCCACGCTCGGGTTCGCCGCGTTGCCCGTCATCTCGTGCAGCCGCGTCCCCTGCGGGTAGCTCGTCGTCACCGTCACCTGCTGAAACCCCGCGTCCCACCGGTCGTTGACGCCTACCAGACAGTTCGCCTGCCCGTTCACCGCACGCTGATAAATCAGCACGTCCGACGTGTTGCCGTTGAGCGGGAAGTACTGCCCGTGCCCCACCTGGTTATGCAGCTTCACCAGCGTCGTCATCGCGTCGTCGAGCCCGAGCCCGGACGGGTCCGCCCCCAACGCGTTGGGCGTCCCTTCGCGCGGGTAAAACCCGCTCGAACGCGGCACCCCCCGCGCATGGTGATACACCAGCGTCCGCCCCGGCCGCAGCAGCATGTACGCGTGCTGCGCCATCGCGTACTGCTGCACTGTCGGCAGGGGCGGCAGTGACCCGCCGTTCCCCACAGACCCGTTGTCGTGGCTGAACACGTGGTTGATGCCCATCGACCCGTTCACGATCCCGTCATCCGCAACATCCAGGTGGCTCGAGTCCGCGTTCGAGATGATGTCGCCCCAGCTGCCGAACCCGCCGGCGCCGTTCAGGTCCCGCAGCCGCGCGGCCCCCTGGATGTCCAGCGAATCGCGGTTCCCGAACCCGTCCTTGCGGACGAACCGGTTGAGCATGTCGAAGTTGCCCGTGACGTTCTCGCCGAAGCTCAGCGGCGTCACCTGGTTCCCGTGCGCATCGGTCCGCAGCAGGAACATCGCCGCGTCGAAGTCCGTGTCCCAGAACTCCGTCGGCACGTGCTTCTGCGCGTCCAGGCGAAACCCGTCCACGCCGTACACCTCGATCTGCTTCTGCGCCCACCGCGCCAGCATCTCGGACACCGTCTCCTCGATCGGGTCTCCCGTCTCGGGAGCGTCCGCGCGGAACGGGAACCGCGTCACCAGGTAGCTCGTCGGGTGCCGGAACGTCCCCGGGTTCGTGAACGCGACCGGCGTCGCGTTGCGGTCCGGGTAGTGGCGCACGTTGCCCGCGTCGGGCAGGTTGCGGATTGTGCCCGCCGGGATGTTGTCCGGATCGCCCGCGTCTACAGGGTGGCGGATGAAGTCGTGATCGACCTCGTGCGCGATGTCCTGCAGCCCCGCCAGGTCGCCCTCGGTCTCACTCCCCGACGACCCGTCGTGGAAGTCCCCCCAGTCATCGCCGGGCCCCTTCGTGCTCGGCGGCGCGTTCCTGGGCGTGTAAAACCCGGGCCACCCGCCCTCGGCGTAAAACGCGTCGTCGCTCCGGCGCCCGCCCGCGTGGTTGAAGATCCCCTCGGCGTACACCAGCGCGTTCGCCCGGTGCGCCTCCTCGATCATCGCGATGTACGTCGCCTCGGTGCCGAATGTCGTCCGCACCCGGCTGCTCGAGTTCGTCAGCAGCGGCGGCTCGCCCAGGCTGAACTTGTCGAACGGGTCATACCCCGCGCTCTGGTGCGACGCGAACGACGCCGAGGGCAGCCAGAACCCGTTGTACCCCGCCATGAAGACATCGGGCATCCGCCGCTCGATGTCGTCCCACTCCCACTCGAACCCCTGCAGGATGACCATGTTCCCCGGCGCCGCCGCCGCGGGGATCGCCGCGAGCCCACACACGCCTGCTGTCGCAACGCCCGCGAGCGAGCGCAGTTGCCAAGCCATCCGTCCGCCGCGTGCCGTCATCGTGTCGCTCCCTCGTGCCCGGGCCAATCAAACAACGAACCGATCGCCCCGTTCAAAATCGATTATGCCACCGGGCGGGCCCCGATGGAACCGCCCGAAACACTTTTCGCACCGATACCCCGCCCGGGTTCACCCCGCCGCGAGTCTTCGGACCTTCCGTGCTCCCGCCGCGGCGAACCCGCCGCCCTCAGTCTGTCGTGTTCGTGCGGTACGACCGCGTCGGATCGATGAGGTTAATGCTCTTGTCGATCGGGAACCCGGGCAGCTTTTCCTTGACCTCGTCCGGGGTGCCGTAGAACTGCACCTGCGGGTTGTCGGTCAGGAACTCGACGTGCCCGTCGGAGAAGACGAAGTTCCCGCCCTCGTTGCCGTGGTTGTCCACGCCCGCGTACCCGGACTGCTCGTTGAAGTCGAGCCCGCTCAAGTAGTCCTCGTCGTAGTCGTTGTACCGGTCATTCACCAGATCGTACTGCCAGAACGTGTGCGCCCCCTCGCGGACGGCTTCGGGCGCGTTCACCTCGTCGCCCACGATCGGCACCGGGAACAGCACCGACGATTCTTGCGACTTGAGCCCCGCGAAGTACACCCAGCTGACGTTGTACGCGATCACGTCCCGCTCGGACTGGGGCACCTGAGGCACCTTGAAGATCGAGTCCGGCCCGTACTTGTGGCTCGCCTGCTGCCCCGGGTACCGCTCGTAGTACACGTCTTCCTTGTCGCGCGGGCAGTTCAGCATCGCGTACCCATCGGTGTACTCACGCAAGAGCGGCTCTTTCTCGCCGTTCACGTACGCCCCGATGTTGTCCGCGCCCGAGCCGATGTACCCGATGTCGCCCTGGATGCTCCCCGCGGATTCGCCGTCGAACTCTCCGTCGCCGACCTGCGTCAGGCTGAAGAACCCCGCGAGCCCGCCTGCGCCGTTCTGCTTCTGGAGGACCCTCTGATCCGTCCCGCCGATGTTCACCGTCGCGAACCGCCCGTTCGGGCTCAGCGGGAACCAGTCGTCGAAGTCGTCCGCGTAGAACGTGAACGTCAGCCCCATGCTCCGCAGATTCGATTTGCACACCGCGTCCCGCGCGGTCTGGCGCGCCTTGCCCAGCGCCGGCAGCAGGATGCCGATCAGCAGCGCGATGATCGCAATCACCACCAGCAGCTCGATGAGCGTGAACGCGCGACGACTCGGGTCGGGCCGGGCCATAATGTTGCTCCCTCGTGCGGCCCGCAACGGGCCTCGCTTGGTACCCGCCCCTCGAGCAGGTGTCCCTCACCCAGAAGCGTAGTGATTCCCGCCCCTAAGGGCAACCGAATCCTCTTTCGCGGGGCTGGCAGGGCCGCCGGGCCGCCCTTCATCAGCGGGCCATCAGCACGCGCATGATCGCCGGGCCTTGGGTGGGCGCGCAATGTAAAGGCTTTCTTTTCCCCTCCCGTCCCATATTCACACTTTTTCCCCGCAATGCCTACCGGACGGCCCCTTCCGCGCCCCCAGCAAGGCCAGCCTCATTCCCGCGCAGAACTTGCCCTTCTGCCCTGGCTCCCTCTCGATCCACGACACCGCTTTCGCTATGCTCGATTCGTTCGGATGAGGGAGCTCCGACCAATCGAGAGGCCGACCCGCACGCCGTGCCACGCACGCACGCGGGTGTTCCCAGCCGCGTCCGACCGTCGTGAGAGCGTTTTCTTCTAATGAGGGAGTAGATCATGCATATTCGGAAAGTGACAGCCGCCGCCTTGCTCGCGGCCAGCGCCGGCCTTGCCAGCGCCCAGCCCGCGACGGTTGACGGCGTCAAGGACGGGGCCGAGCCCTACGTCCTCCTTTGGGCGCAGAATCAGCCCACCGCCTTCGGCGACGCGATCGCAGGCCAGTTCACCGGCGGCGACTTCGGCGATCCCCCCGGCGACGTCACCACCGGCGTCGAGGTCCAGATCGAGCTCGTCGAGCTCGGCCTCGTCGGCACCGAGACCATCTCCATCGGCGGCTGGGTCAACTCCGGCGACCGCACCTTCAAGTCCAACCAGATCATCGGCTCGCTGCCGGTCGACACGAACCACCTCGGCGGCGCCGGCACCGACTTCACCGCCATCGCCGGCGACCAGCACGTCGTCGTCAACCTTTCCTCGGCACCCACCTTCTCGGGCACCGTCGACGGCGCCCGCGACGCCTCCTACGGCTCGGCCGTCTTCCTCCAGGGCAACTACACCAGCTTCGGCAACGAGACCGATGGCACCACCGACGGCGCTGGCCCCAACGGCGGCGGCTCCGAGATCGACGCCCTCTACGTCGCCAAGACCGCGACGCACCTCCACATCTTCGTCGCCGGCAACCTCGAGTTCAACGGCAACGCCCTCGACCTCTACCTCGACACCGCCGCGGGCGGCTCCAACGCCCTCGCCGGCGGCTCGGGCTCGGGCGACTTCATCGTCAACGCCCAGGGCGGCACGACCTTCGATGCCGCCATGACCCCCGAGTACGTCATCTCGGTCGACTCGTGGGACCATGACGCCGACACCAACACCGTCAACGTGCCGCGCTGCTACGCCGGCCCCATCGCCGGTGACATCGACGACGCCGGCTCCATCGGCGGCTACGGTGCTGGCAACGCCGGCGCCTGCACAGGCGGCGACGCCGGCGCGGCTGCCGTGACCCTCGGTGTGGACAACTCCAACATCGCCGGCGTCATCGGCTCGCCCTCCCAGGCTTCGCCCGTCTCGCCCGACGACAACTGGGCCTACGGCTCCGAGTTCGACAACGTCTGGGCCTACCTCGACGATGAGGACTCCGACACCGTCGCCGACCACCTCTACATCCTCGTCGGCGGCAACACCGAGATCAGCGGCAACAAGATGAACTTCTTCCTCGACGTTGACGGCAGCACCGAGGGCCAGAACCCCCTCCGCACCGACAACCCCGACATCTCCTTCAACGGTCTCAACCGCATGGGCGACCTGATCTGGGACGCGGGCTTCGTCCCCGACTACTGGTTCAACGTCAACACCAACGTGGACGGCGGATCGGGCAACCTCCAGAACTTCACCGACGCCGCCGTGCTCCGCACCGACGGCCCCCTCTTCGACCTCTTCTCCGGCTCCATCCTCGACTACGGCGCCTTCTTCGGCGGCGCCCTCGAAGACGGCGTCGGCACCCCCGTCGCCATGCCCCTCGAGCTGATGGACTTCTCGGGTCCCCAGATCGACATCCAGGACGGCACGTTCGCCTCGCTGTTCACGCAGTACGCGCCCCGCACCGCCCAGCTCGACCCCAACAACCCCGTCGCCGGCCTGCTCCAGACCGCGATCAACAACTCCAACACCGCCGGCGTCACCGACTCCAACGCCACCGGCGCCTGCGAAGTCTGCACTGGCATCGAGATCTGCATCGATCTCAACGAGGCCGGCTGGGATCAGTCCTCGGACATCCTCTTGGCTGGCTTCGTCAACGCCGGCGGCTTCGACTTCGTCTCCAACCAGGTCATCGGCGGTCTGCCCGACGACGGCCCGGGCGTCCCGGCGTCCAACCTCGGCGACCCCGCCTTCGTGGACTTCTCCACGATCGCCGGCGACCAGTTCATCAACATCACCGCCCTGCTCAACTCGGGCGGCATCACCTGCGATGCCGGCGGCTGCACCTTCGCCGACTGCGATGCCAACGACGCCCTCAACGTCGATGACATCGACTGCTTCGTCACCGCCTTCCTCGGCGGCGACCTCGACCACGCCGACTGCGACGGCAACGGCGTCCTCAACGTCGACGACATCGATTGCTTCGTCACGTCGTTCCTCGGCGGGTGCCTCTAAGACCCCAGCCCGGTCCTCTGACCGGTTCTTTCTGACCTGACCCACACGACGCCCGGGCCCATCACGGCCCGGGCGTTTTTCATCCACCCACACCCCATCCGTCGGCTCCAACGCCCCATAACCCCCGGACCGTCACCCCCGCGCACAAACCCACGCATCCCCCGCGCATCAGATGGCCGACGTAGAGCACGCG
>BQJQ01000136.1 GCA_021604785.1 Phycisphaeraceae bacterium | reverse complement strand
CCGCGCGCGAACGCCGCGGGCGCTCCGCGGAAGACCGGCACCCCAGGCGAGGGCACGAACAGCTCGCCCGCGAACCCGGATTTCCGCAACGCCGCGACGAGCTCGGCCGGGTGGTTGCACGCGACCCGTTCTGACGTCACGACCCACTCGACGCCCGAGTTGGCCGCCCGCTCGAACGCGACGCGCGAGTCGTCGATCAGTTCAACGACCAGCTCGGGCACCGGCTCGCCCCGCCACAGTTCGTGGATCGCCCCGGCCGCATCGCGGCAGGTGATCTCCGCCCGGTCCAGCGCTACCGCACGCTCGCTGTCATCGATCCGGTCAAGCTCCGCGAGCGCCATCGCCATCGCCTGCAGCGCGATCACGTGCGGCACCGCCCGCTTCCAGCGTCCGCCCTCGCCCTCGTCGGGCAGCGCCACGGACGCTCGCGCGAACTCCGTCCAGTGCGCGAGCAGCGCGGACCACGTCGAAATATCCGGGCCGGCCGATGTCTGGGGTGCTGTATCGTCTGCCATCGGGCGATCGTACGCCTCGGCTACCCTCGCCCATGGAGATCAACCCCGCCGACCTCGCGATCGCCGAGCGGTACAAGCTGCTGATCGGGACCGTCGTGCCGCGCCCGATCGCGTTCGTCTCGACCGTCTCGCCCGAGGGTCAACCGAACCTCGCCCCGTTCTCGTTCTTCAACGGCGTGGGCTCGAACCCGATGACCGTCCTCTTCTGCCCGGCCAACAACCCCGACGGCTCGGAGAAGGACACCCTCCGCAACGCCAAGCCGACGAGCGAAGGGGGCACCGGGCAGTTCGTCGTGAACCTCGCGGTCGAGAGCTACATCCGCAAAGTCGCCGCCGCCGCGGACACGTACCCCTATGGCGAGAGCGAGTTCGACGCCGTGGGCCTGACACCCGCGCCGAGCGTCACCGTCGCCCCGCCGCGCGTCACCGAGAGCCCCGCCGCGTTCGAGTGCGAGACGGTGCAGGTCATCCGCACCAACCCGGGCGAACCGGCGGGCGGCAACATCGTGATCGGCCGCGTCACGCACGCGTTCGTGCGCGACGACCTGGTCAACGAGCGGTTCCACACGGACCAAGAGAAGCTCGCCGCCGTTGGCCGGATGGGCGGGCTGCGTTATTGCACGACGCGCGAGCAGTTCGAGCTCCCGCCGAAGCGCGAGGCGTTGGACCTCCAAGATCCTATTCAGTAAACGCGTCGGAAGCAGGCCGGACGGCGCCCGGTGTTCGGCGGCTTGTCCCTGGCCCGAAGGCCCTCGCCGCGAACCCGAGCCGGCTTTGTGCGTGGGCGGATTCCGTTGCCCACGCCCCAGCCGGGATTCCGTTCGCCGCTGACCGCTGTGCCGCCCGGCCCGCCCCAACGCGTCTAGTTCAGCTGCACCCCATCGAGTTCCCGCAGTTCAGGCACTTGTAGCACGTGCCCGAGCGAACGGTGATCGTCCCGCAGACATCACACGGCGGCGAATCCCCCGCCGCGTCCAGCGCGATCGAGAGCGTCGAACGCGACACCGTCGCCTGCTCGTGCACAACGATCGTCTCGGCGGTGCCGGCGTGCCCCTTGTCGCCCGGCGCGGGCGCCTTGGTCGTCGCGTCGGCGGTGTGCCGGCGCGGGGCGGGGTCGCTTTTCCATCGTGCTTCGGACTGCGCCGCCTCGACCGCGGGCTTGGGCTCGACGCCCTTGTCCGCCATCGGCTTGAGCTCGCTCGCCCGCTGCGGCGCGTTCGCCTCGCGGTATCCCTCGATGAACTGGATGCCCAGCCACCGGAAGATGTAGTCCACCAGGCTCTTGGCGAACGGGATCTCCCGGTTGGTCGTCATGCCCGCGGGCTCAAACCGCTGGTGCGTGAACTTGCGGATGAGCGACTCGAGCGGCACGCCGTACTGCAGCGCGACCGACGTGGACGTGCCCAGCGAGTCCATCAGCCCGCCGATCGTCGAGCCTTCTTTCGCCATGGTGATGAAGAGCTCGCCGGGCATGCCGTCCTCGTACAAGCCGACGGTGAGGTACCCCTCGTGCCCGGCGACGTTGAACTTGTGCGTCATCGAGCGGCGCGTGTCGGGCAGGCGACGGCGCATCGGGCGGTGGACGATCTCGACCTCCTTCTGCACGACGATCTTGACGTTGCCCTCGGCGGCGGCCGCCGCGAGCGCCCCCGCCGCGTCGCCGACCTCTTCGAGCGCCTCGGCCTCGCCCAGCTCGTCGAGCACCTCCTCGACGTCCGCCTCGGAGTCGGACTTGTTGCTCAGCGGCTGGCTCAGCTTGCACCCGTCGCGGTAGAGCGCGTTCGCCTTGAGACCAAGCTCCCAGCTCAGGCGGTACGCGCCTTGGATGTCCCCCACCGACGCGTCGTTGGGCAGGTTGATCGTCTTGGAGATGGCACCCGAGATGAACGGCTGTGCCGCCGCCATCATGCGGATGTGCCCCTCGACCTCGATGAACCGCGTGCCGATCTTGCCGCACGTGCTCGCGCAGTCGAAGACCGCCAGGTGCTCGTCCTTGAGGTGCGGCGCGCCCTCGACCGTCTGCGTGCCGCAGATGACGGCGTTGAGCTGCTCGACCTGCGCCCCGTTCAACCCGAGCGTCCGCAGCAGGTTAAACGACGGGTCGTTCTTCGCCTTGTCCGCGTCCACGCCCAGCTTGCCAAGCAACTCATCGCCGAGCCCCCACGCGCTGAACGCGAACTTGAGCTCGAACACGCCGGGCAGCTGGTCCGTGATCGCCTTGAGATCGTCGAGCCCGAAGCCCTTGTCAACGAGCCACTCGGTGAACGTCACGCCGCCCGTCTCGTCCGTGTCGCCCGGCAGCGGCACGTCCAGGCTCAGCGTGCCCATCAGGTAGGTCAGGATGTCCTTGACCTGCTGCTCGTCGTAGCCCAGCGAGCTCAGCGCGGGCCGCACCGACTGGTTCGCGATCTTGAAGTACCCGCCGCCGGCGAGCTTCTTGAACTTCACCAGCGCGAAGTCCGGCTCCACACCCGTCGTGTCGCAGTCCATCAGCAGCCCGATCGTCCCCGTCGGCGCGATCACGCTCACCTGCGCGTTGCGGTACCCGTGCTCCTCGCCCAACGCCAACGCCTCGTCCCACACCGTCGTCGCCCGGTGCAGCAGGTCCATCGCCCCGTCGAGCTTGACGTGCTTGTCGCGGAAGAGCCCGTGCTCGATCGGCACCGGGGCGATCGTCAGCCCCTCGTACTCGCCCGAGTCCCGAGCCACGCCGTGCGCCGCTCGGCGGTGGTTGCGGACCACCCGCAGCATGCTCTCTTTGTCGTCGGCGTACCCCGCGAACGCCCCGTGCTCGCCCGCCATCAGCGCGCTCATGCGGTACGACCGCCCCGTCAGCACCGCCGACAACGCCCCGCAGATCGCACGCCCCTGGTCCGAGTCGTACGGCACGCCCGCCTGCATCAGCATCGCGCCCAGGTTCGCGTACCCCAGCCCGAGCGTCCGGTACGTCCAGCTCAGCTTGGCGATCTGCTCGCTCGGGAACGACGCCATGAGCACGGAAATCTCGAGCACCATCGTCCAGATGTCCGTCGCGTGCTCGTACCGCTCGACGTCGAAGCGGCGCGCTTCGCGGTCGTAAAACTTCAGCACGTTCAAAGACGCCAGGTTGCACGCCGTGTCGTCCAGGAACATGTACTCGCTGCACGGGTTGGACGCGTTGATCCGCCCCGCGCTCGGGCACGTGTGCCACGCGTTGATCGTCGTGTCGTACTGCACGCCCGGATCGGCGCACCGCCACGCGGCGTACGCGATCTGGTCCCACAGCTCGCGGGCCGCGAATTCCTTGTTCGGCTTCCCGTTCGTCCGGCTCACCGTCAGCCATGTCGAATCGTCGTCGATCGCCTCGAAGAAATCATCGGGGATCCGCACCGAGTTGTTCGAGTTCTGCCCCGAAACGGTCCGGTACGCCTCGCCGTTGAAGTCGTAGTCGAGTGTGAGCCCCAGCCGCGCGGCGGTCTCGCCGACGGTCTCGGTGTCCGAGTCGGTCACCTTCTCGCCGCTGATCGCCTTGAGCCCCTCGACCAGCGCCGCGACCTTGATCTCCTCGCGCACCTTCCAGTTGATGAACTCGCCGATGTCCGGGTGGTCCATATCGAGGCAGACCATCTTCGCCGCCCGGCGCGTCGTCCCGCCGGACTTGATCGCCCCGGCCGCCCGGTCGCCGATCTTCAGCCAGCTCATCAGGCCCGACGACTTCCCGCCGCCCGACAAACTCTCGTTCTCGGCACGCAGGTTCGAGAAGTTCGTCCCCGTGCCCGACCCGTACTTGAACAGCCGCGCCTCGCGCGTCCACAGGTCCATGATCCCGCCCTCGTTCACGAGGTCGTCCTGGATCGACTGGATAAAACAAGCGTGCGGCTGCGGGTGCGTGTACGCATCGTCCGCAAGCTTCAACTCGCCCGTCGTGTGCCCCGCGACCCAGTGCCCCTGCGCCGGCCCGTTGATGCCGTACGCCCACTCGAGCCCCGTGTTGAACCACTGCGGCGAGTTCGGCGCCGCCATCTGGTGCACCAGCATGTAGACCAGCTCGTCGTAGAACGCCGTCGCGTCCGCCGCCGTGTCGAAGTACCCGTGCGACTCACCCCAGTGCCGCCAGCAACCGGCGAGCCGGTGGATCACCTGGCGCGCGCTCCGCTCGGGCCCCGTCACCGGCGCGCCGTCGGCCCCGACCTTCTGCCGGCTCCCCTTGCCCCCGGGGATCGCGTACGGGTGCTCGAACTGCGGCACGCCCGCCTTGCGGAAGTACTTGGACACCATGATGTCCGTCGCGAGCTGGCTCCACGTCTCGGGCACCTCCGCGTCGGCCATCTCGAAGACGACCGACCCGTCCGGGTTCGAGATCTTGCTCGACCGCGTCGTCCAGTTGACGCTGTCGAAGGGGTTTTGACCGTCCTTGGTGAACTTGCGGGTGATCTTCATCCTGCTACCCCAGATGCGGCCTCAACTGAATCGTTGCCGCCGGTTGGAAAACCAATGTAATTCATAAAATCAGGGACTACTGCAACTGCCATAACCAACGTGAGAATGACAAGAATCACTGTGAGAATGACCAGTATCACGTTCAGCCCATAAGCCTTTCGAGACAAGTCCGCCATCTTCTCGCCAGCGTCCGCATTCGCCCGCGCCGCGTTGTTGATTGCCTCTATCAAGAGCCCCATCTGCTCGGCCGACCTCGTGCCCGCCGCACTGATCTCCTTCGCGTGACGGAGCATGACCAAGCGAGTCATCGAATCGCTTGCCGGCATCGTGCCGGTGATTTCCCACGCAGGCTCAAAGAGCGAATCCAAATCGCCTGACTTGAACTGGCTTGGATAGCCATCACCCACGTTTACAGCCCGCCCCCAAACTGAAAGACCGATCGTGCATCAGGCTCTTGTCTCTGATTCCGGCGAGCTTCTTCATACCGCTCGTCGAGTCGATTACTGGCAGCCTGCGCAATGAGACCGGCGACTGCGAGAATCTCCTTCGCACTAGGCCCGCCATCGTCAGTTGACGGTGCCTCAAGAGCCTGAACCATCCCGCTATCGGTCAGCAGTTGCCTAGCCGAGTTGACAACCGCGCCAATCGCACCACCCAATTGCGGCAGCTTGCTATCGCCATGTGCTTTGAGGACGCTCATCGCTGCCCGTGCGATTGCATCAGCATCGCGCGCCAACGACTTGAGTTGTTCATCGGTCATTGTCAATCCACCCTCGGCAGCGTCAGCCCCGCCTGGTCCTGGTACTTCCCGGCCTTATCCGCATAACTCTGCGCGCACACCCGGTCGCCCTTGAGGAACACGAACTGGGCGATGCCCTCGTTCGCGTACACCTTGGCCGGCAGCGGGGTCGTGTTGCTGATCTCCAGCGTCACCTTGCCGCGCCACTCGGGCTCCAATGGCGTCACGTTCACGATCAGCCCGCACCGGGCATAGGTGCTCTTGCCCACGCACAGCACCAGCACATCGCGCGGGATGACGAAGTGCTCGATCGTCTCGCACAGCGCGAAGCTGTTGGGCGGGATGACGACGTGGTCGGTGCCGTGGTCGCGGGTATCGACGGTGACCATGAGGTCGTCGGTGAAGTTTTTGGGATCGACGACCGAGATGCCGCCGGTGTGGGGCGTGGGCGTGAAGATCTTGAAGACGGGCCCGACGCGGACGTCGTACCCGTAGCTCGAGACGCCGTAGGAGATCGTCCCGGGGCGCTTGATCGCCTCCTGGAACGGCTCGATGCCGACGAGTTCGCGGATCTGGGAATCGCAGAGCACAGGCATGGCCGAACCGTCCTTTCTCTCTCGTCCGCCCGGGCGTGTGCCGGGGCTGCTGTTCTTGCGTTGTCAGGGCACGCAACGACACCACCCCGGGGGAGGCCCCGAATGTCGTGTCCTCACGCCGATGCAGATTGAGGCGAGCCCCCGCTCCGCGCCGTGCCCGGCTCGCCCAAAGGCGAACCCTTCCAATCACCACACAGAACGGCCCGTTTCGGCGTCCGAAGGGCCCCAAACGTCAATTTGGGGAAGACTCCTCGCCGGATCGGGTCATGCTGTGTGCCGGTCTCCATCATACCACCATGCATGGTACCAATCGCGCCGTTCAAGCCCCACATGGTCGAATTTCGCCGTGGAGATCCTGTCGGCACCGCCTAACTCCTGTCCGCTGCGGGGGTTCGGAGAACGTCCCGCGACTTGCCGCTGCATCCACCAGATGTTGCGCTCTCTGGCGGGCAGAGACTGTATCGAACCACGACCCGTTGTGTGTTGAATTGGGGCGGGCTGGGAACACAATTTTTATTACGGCTTGTGTTTGGGTGCTGCCGAGACACATTTGGGGACAAAAGCCCCCATCTTCCGCGCCAATGCCCCCTGCTGCTGCCTTCCGCGGGTTCGCGCGGGCCCGCGCACGCCGAGCGACGTTTTTCGCCCGCCACGCGCTACCCTTCCCCCGCCCACCGACGATGGCGGCGGCGGGCATGCAACCCCGCGCTCAAAACCAGCGCAGGGGGAGATCAGCCAAGCGCTCCGGGCCCACACGCCCCGAGCCGCGCACGAGATCGCCCCGCGTCGTGCGTCCAACGGAGCCCCCACATGAACGCCTCGGCGCGCAAACGAACGGTTTGGCGGTGCATCGGTCTCACCCTCGCGGTGGGCGCCCTGACGCTGCCCGCGTGCAACCGGAACAGCAAGCCCAAGCCGCGGGCCCGGACGGTCGAGCCTGTGATCACGCGGGACATCCCCACGCCGCTGCGCGGCACCGTGGGCGCCGTCTCAAGGCTCAGCGGGACGACGACGACGCGCGCGTCGGGCATCGGGTTCGTCGTCGGGCTCGACGGCACGGGCGGGTTGCCCGTGCAGGAGCAGATCGCGGCCCATGTTGAGCGGGAGATGTCTTTGCAGGGCATCGGGGTGACGGGCAAGTACGCGGGCACCGCGATCGAGGGCAAGAGCCCCCGCCAGCTCATGGCCGACCGGAACACGGCGGTCGTCATCGTCGAGGCCGCCCTGCCCCCGGGCGTGCGCGAGGGCGAC
>BQJQ01000135.1 GCA_021604785.1 Phycisphaeraceae bacterium | reverse complement strand
GGACCGCATCGCGCTCGCCGACCTGGACGGTGACGGCGACCTCGACGCGGTGACCGCGAACCAGGACGCCAACTCCCTCTCTGTATTCGACAACACAGGCGCCGGCCTCGCGGCGGGCATTGCCATCGTCGCGGGCACCTCCCCCGACCGGCTCGCGTCAGCCGACTTCGATCTCAACGGCTCTGCTGACCTCGCGGTCACCAACCGCGATTCCAACAACACATTCATCTACCTGACGACGGGCACGGTCATCCTGCCGTGCAACAGCGCGGACCTCGCCGCCCCATTCGGGGTCCTTAATGTCGAGGACATCGAAACATTCGTCCAGCTGTTTGTCGCCGGCGACCTCGGCGGCGATCTGACAGGCGACGGCAACCTCAATGTCGATGACGTGGATGCCTTCATCGCCGCATTCCTCTCCGGGTGCCCGTAACCCCACACACCCCGGGCGGACCCCGGAGTTTCTCTCCAGCGTCGGCGGGCGGAGACGACCGCCGACGCTTTGTACCCAAGCGAATACAAAGTCCAGGAATCACATCACGGAGATGGATCATGCAACCGAGCATCACGTGCGCATTCCTCTTGGCGATGACAACTGCACCTTGCCTCGCAGGAGACGGATGGGTGCGTCAGAGTCCCTCGCCGACGGACATGCACATTACCGAGTTCGACTTTGTTGATCGCGACACGGGCTGGGTCACCGCGCTGTACGGGAACTGGGGCGGGCTCTTCGGCACAGCCGATGGCGGCGCAACGTGGTCCACAGTCCTGCTCAACGAGGTTGAGACCTTCAGCGCTTTGCAGATGCTTGATGCCAACCTCGGGTGGGCCGCGGGTGACGCGATCTATTCCACGGCCAACGGATGGCAGACCTGGACCAAGCGGACCATCCCAGAGGAGCCTGCGGGGGAGCCGAACGCGGTCGACGTGACGCGGATTCAGTTCATCGATTCCACCACCGGATATCTGTCTACCCGTCCTTCGCAGACGTTCTCATACCTGTACAAGACGACTGATGGCGGGCTTTCGTGGGACTACCTGGGCACCTTTGAGCTCGACTCATGGTGCTTCGCGGACGCGGACGTCGGATGGGCCGCGGATTTGAACCACACACTCATCCGCACCAATGACGGTGGGCAGACCTGGAGGCCCGTCCCAATGCCGCCGGCCATCACGACGCAATCCGATGTCCTCGAAGTCTTCTCGTACGACCACGCGATCGTCACGACCTTCCAGGATCTTGAGATTCGTTACAGCGTGCACCAGACGACCGACGGTGGGCAGACCTGGGCGTCATCCGCCCCAGGCGCGCCGCGCGAGGCGATCTTCACGAACGCTACGAACGGTTTCGGGTACGCGCAGTTCGGTGCTCCGGCGTTCACGACCGACGGCGGCATGACCTGGATCGAGCAGGCCGAGCTTCGCATCGATCATGAGTACTTCACCGACATCTGCGTCGTCGATGAGGACACCATCTACCTCGGCGGTGAGTTCGGGTTGGTGCTCCGGTCCGACGATGCCGGAGCGAGTTGGGCCCAGGTGTCCAACGGCTCGGGGAACGACCTCTTGCGCATCGGCATGGGCAGCGCGACCCATGGATGGACGACGGGCGGGGGCACCGTCCTCCGCACCGCCGACGGCGGGGATACATGGAAACACCAAGCGGGCCCCGTGCTCACGACCTTCCAGCAACTCTTCAACGCCGGGCCTTCCGATGTGTACCCCTTCGGCCCGGAACACGCGGCCATCCGGTGGAACTCGGTCAACCTCATCACGACGATGGACGGCGGCGAAACCTGGACTCTTGGAGACCCGAACGACGAGTGGCCCTCCGGGCGAATCTTCGTGTCCGCCCCCGATGCGTACTACAAATTCGGGTTCGACAACGGCTCGGCGATCGTCTATCGCTCCGCGGACGGCGGTGACAGTTGGGCCCCAACCACGTCCAACATCCCCTCGACCACATTTGACGCGGGCGATGTCATCTTGGACTTCTACTTCCAAGATGACTCGCATGGATGGGTGATTGGCGAACCGAACCTCGCATTCCGCACCCAGGACGGCGGACAGACCTGGGATCGCACACCGGACATCGGACGTCTCCCGTCGCCCGTCTACCGGCGCGTCCGATTCGCGACTCCCGACGTCGGGTGGATCATCGGCAGCTACGGGCTGATTCTCCGCACCACCGACGGCGGGGATACGTGGACCGAGCAGACCTTGCCAGGCACCTTCGGCGGTACTTACACCGATCTCGCCGTCGTCAGCCAGACCGAGGCGTACATCTGCGGCCAGAACGAGAACAACCGTGACTTCGTCAAGCACACAACCGACGGCGGGCAGACTTGGACCGACAGCTACACGCCGGGTCTCGGCCATCCTTTCGAGTTTTTCCAATCGGCCAACAACGGCCTCGCCGTGGTGGACGGGAACGTCTGGGCTGTGGGTGCGTGGGGCTCGATCGTCCACCTCCGCGCTCCCGGATGCCCGGCGGACCTGAACGCCGATGGCACACTGAACGTTGACGATATCGACGCGTTCGTTGTCACTTTCCTCGAGGGTAATCTGTCCGCCGACTTCGACGCCAATGGCGTACTCAACGTCGACGACATCGATGCCTTCGTAGCCAGTTTCATCACGGGGTGTCCGTGAGTTCTCGGGATGTGACGCAGTGATCATGAGCCATGCGTGGCTCTGACACGCGTGGCGTTACAGGTGCAGCCGGCTCCCTCATTACTTTGCCGCCGCTCCAGATTGGGCCTTGCTCTCATCAATCGAGATCACGCGACGAATTGACTCCTCGATGGCAGGCACGCGGTTTTGTTGACATTCGCGAATGGTGCGCATCAGTTGTGCCACTTCACGGCGCTGGCGGATCACCTCAATCGAGCGTTGGCCGTGCTTCACGGCGTTCCGCGACGACTGGCGTTTCCCTTCAGGCGTCGCGGGCCCGCTTGCGTGCTCCCACGGCTTGTTTCGGGAGGCGGACGCTCGGAGCGCCGCGAGACCCTTCGCCGAGAGCCGGTATCGACGGCTCCGATTCGGCAGGCTCGTGGCATCTTTGTTCGTTTGTCGCATTTCCATCCGAGCCTCTTTCCTGATTCTGGACCACCTGCTGCTGGGCGATGTTCGCCTGCCCAATCGCAGTAAACGACCCGGGCGTGCGGGGAGGCTTCGGGTACTCCGACAAGGCAAGCATCAGCCGGCGGTACGTGTTGCTGGCACGATCCGCGTGCTCGTGCACGGTCCTGACCCCGTCAAGCCCGGTCTGCTTTGCCGCGAGGTCGGTCAGATGCAGCACCCTCACGTGGGCCATGAGCATCTGGACGATCAGCATCTCCTCGGCGGGGTCCCTGGGGTTCATCCGTTCGATCAGGTCGCGGGCGTAGGTCACCGCGGACTCGCCGAGGTCGATCCCGGAGAACATCTGTTCGAGACGCTGGGCGATAGCGTTGCCGTACACCGCCCCTGCCATCGAACTGCCGCGGATGATCCTCGCGCTCGGGCTCGCTGGGGACCTGAACGCGGGCGATGTTGCCCGGCTTCGGGGTCTTGGGCTTATCAGCCATGATCGGCGCCCTTCCTCTGCTCAACCATCGCGGCCTCGACCATGGCCACAATGCCTGCCTTGATGGACTCGGGAACGAGAGACCACCCGTCCACGAGGCGCCGGAGCCGTTCGTCTCTAGGCGGGGGCGCATTGCTACGTGATGCGGGGTCTACTGCGGGGGCCTCATTGAGGCCTCCCGCAAGTGCCTGCAACATCAACGTGTTGGGTTCCGCTGCCCCGAACTGTCGATCCGGTGGTTGGGGGTTCGGGTCCCCTCCGCCTCGCTTCTCGCACGCCCTGCACACGCGGGGCTTGCGCCGTTTTGAGAACAAGGCACGCTTCCTGCTCGCGTGTTGGTAGCATCGAGCGATGCCGACATTACAACGAGTCCGTCCGCACCATGCTGTATTGCTCGTCGCGTCCGCCGCGGCGCTGATGGCGTTGGCGAGTTGCACGCGTGAAGGCCCCGAGCTCACCGTCGAGGAGGCGCCCTCGCCAGCACCGCCGCCGGAGTCGAAGGCGCTTGAGGTTGAAGGGTCCGAAGCGCCCGCGCTGCCAGCAGTGGCGGATCCGGAAGAAGATCTCGCCTTCCCGTCCGGCACCCAGACGCCTGAGGGCGCCGCGTGCGACATGGCGCGCGCGTTCATCCTCCCGGACGGCGAACTCTACCGCGCGACGTGCCTCGGCATGCCCGGCAACGAGGAGTACACCTCGTTCATCTCCGAGATGGGCGCCCAGATGGACGCCATGCAAGGCCAGTCCATGGAGCAGTTCGGCGGGCCCCGCGAGATCACCAAGGTCTACCGGGCACGCGAGCTGTCAGCGTCCGGGCCGGCGTCGTACGGGTTCGCAACGATGCAGCTCCAGTCCGTCCAGTTCGTCGATGTCGAGAGCGTGCTCTGGGACGGCTCGGTCTACGTCAACCGGACGCTGGTGCTCCAGCTCCCGTCGGGCGCGTGGCGGGCGATGCCCCGGCCGGACCTGGTCCCGCTGCTGAGCGTCGGGCTCAACAGCGAGTCGGACTCGACCGAGCTGTGGCAGCCGTAGTCCCGGGCAGGTGTGGGAGTCGAGGCTCGGCACCGGCGTTTCGGATCGCCCGCGGGTGTCCCGAGCCCCGGGATGAGCCCATCCCGAACCGAGATGTCCCTAGACTCGCCCCGGGCCCCGGTAGCTCAGCTGGATAGAGCAGCGGACTTCTAATCCGCAGGTCGGAGGTTCGAATCCTCCCCGGGGCGTTTCGCGGCCCTCGGCCGGTCATACCATCCTCGCTATGACCACCGACCACGATCACGACGCCCTGCTCCTTCGGAACGTCGCGATCATTGCGCACGTTGACCACGGCAAAACCACGCTTGTGGACCACCTCCTCAAGCAGTCCGGCAACTTCCGGGCCGGCGAGCTCGAAAAGCTCGAGGGCGGTCAGCACGGGCTCATCATGGACTCCAACCCCCTCGAACGAGAGCGGGGCATCACCATTCTCTCGAAAAACTGTGCCGTCTCCTACCACTCCGAGGACGGCCAGGACTACCGCGTCAACATCATCGACACCCCGGGCCACGCCGACTTCGGCGGCGAGGTCGAGCGCGTCCTCCATATGGCCGACGGGTGCCTGCTCGTCGTGGACGCCTACGAGGGGCCCATGCCCCAGACCCGGTTCGTGACCACCAAGGCCCTCGAAGCCGGGCTCAAGCCCGTGCTCGTGGTCAACAAGTGCGACCGCCCGAACGCCGACCCGAGCCGCGCCGTCAACCAGGTCTTCGACCTGCTCGCCGCCCTCGGCGCCTCGGACGAGGCCCTCGACTTCCCCGTCATCTACGCCTCGGCCCGCGACGGCTGGTCCACCAACGAGTGGCCCGACGCCGACCACGCGTCCAAGGACCTCCGCCCCGTCTTCGAGGCGATCATCAGCCACGTCCCGCACCCCGAGGTCTACGTCGAGAAGCCCCTGCGCATGCAGGTCACCACGCTCGACTATTCCGAGTACCTCGGCCGCATCGGCGTGGGCCGCGTCTACCAGGGGGCGATCCGCACGGGCCAGCCCGTCGCCGTCGTCAAGCACGACAAGGACGGCTCCACCCGCACCATCAAGGCCAAGATCGGCACGCTTCAGGGCTTCGTGGGCTTGGGCAAGCAGGACCGCACCCGCGTTGATGCTGGCGACCTGTGCGCCATCTCGGGCGTGCCCGACCTGGATATCGGCGACACCATCTGCGACCCCGACCACCCGGACCCCATGGACGCCGTCACCATCGACGAGCCCACCATCTCCATGGTCTTCCGCATCAACGATTCTCCCTTCGGCGGCAAGGACGGCCAGTACGTCACCTCCCGCCAGGTCAAGGCCCGCCTCGAACGCGAGCTCGAGCACAACGTCGCGCTCCGCGTTGAACCCGGACGCGGTGCTGACGAGTTCATCGTCTCGGGTCGCGGCGTCCTCCACCTGGGCATCCTCCTCGAGACCATGCGTCGCGAGGGCTACGAGGTCGGCGTCGGACGCCCCATCGTGATCGAAAAAGAAATCGACGGCGTCAAGTGCGAGCCCGTCGAAGAGCTCGTCGTGGACTGTCCCAACGACGCCGTCGGCGCGGTCATGCAGCTCGTCGGCGAACGCCAGGGCGAGATGCGCACCATGGAGGCCCGCGGCTCCGAGATCACGCACTGCGTCTTCGAGATCACCTCCCGCGCCCTCATCGGGCTCCGCGGGCGCGTCATGACCGCCTCCCAGGGCGAGGCGATCATGCACCACACGTTCGAGCGCTTCGCCCCGATGGGCGTCTCCCCGCCGCGCCGGCTCAGCGGTGTGATGATCGCCACCGAGGGCGGCCAGGTCACCGGGCACGCCTGCGAGCTCCTCCACCAGCGCGGCGTCCTCTTCGTCAAGCCGGGCGACCCCATCTACGCCGGCCAGATCGTCGGCGAGCACAACCGTGACAACGACATCACCGTCAACATCTGCCGCCTCAAGCAGCTCAGCAACATGCGGATGGCCAACAAAGAGGCCACCGTCACCCTCAAGGCACCCCGCACGCTCAGCCTCGAGCAGGCGATCGAGTACATCGAGGTCGACGAGCTTGTCGAGCTGACGCCCAAGTCCATCCGCATGCGCAAGCGCATCCTCGACGAGGGGCTCCGCCGCCGCGAGGAACGCTCCAAGCGGGACAAGGTCGACGCCTCCTCCTGACCCACCCGGCGCCCCCCGGGCCCCGGTGGTATCGTGACCCCGATGCCCCGCGCCAGCAACCAACCCCAGCCGGACCAAGGCGCCGTCCTCGCGATGCGCGCCCCCGCGCCTCAGCGCCGCAACCCCTTCACCCAGAGCATCGCCGGCATGACCGGGCTCGCGGTCCTGCTCGTCATGGGCATCGCCTGCCTCGGGTCGCTGCCGTGGACGCTCGCCGCAGTCTCCGTCGGGGGCAACGCGGACGTCCAGGTCGCCCGCTACAACGCCGGCGTGCCCAAGGAAGGCCGCCTCCCCCCGTCGTGGTCGGGGTACGACGACATCGAATGGGCGCGCATCCGCGGCGCCCTGGGCCCCGAGCGTCTGCGCGAGCTCGCCGAGCCCATCGCCGCCGACCTGGGCATGCCCGCGATCGACGTCATCGACGCCGCCCCGGGCGACGGCCCCGCGTACGACGCCCTGCACGCCGCGATCGCCCACGCCGCCCCGAGTTCGCTCATGGGCACGGACACGCTCGGGCGCTCGCTCTGGGTCCGCGTGCTCGCCGGCGGTGGCATCTCGCTCACCATCGGGCTCGCCGCCGCCTGCATCTCCGTCTTCATCGGCACGCTCTACGGCGCCATCGCGGGCTACGCCGGCGGTCTCGTCGACGCCGCCCTCATGCGCATCGTGGACGTTCTCTACGGCCTGCCCTACATCCTGCTGGTTGTGCTTCTCGCCGTCGCGTCGAACGCGCTCGTGGACGAGCACATCACCCAGTCCAAGTCCCGCGCGGGCTGGATCGAGCGCCAAGTCACGGCGCTCGAAAGCGCCAACCTCGAGCGGGCCGAGCTCAAGCAGACACCCCGCACCCCCGCGGACATCCCAGGGCTCCGTACCCTCGCCCG
>BQJQ01000134.1 GCA_021604785.1 Phycisphaeraceae bacterium | reverse complement strand
GTCATCCGGGCCGATCTTGTCGCCGTTGACGGAGACCGACCCGTTGCCCAGGAACTCGCGGGCCTCACGGTTGGACTTGGCGAGCCCCGTCTCGGTGAGCAGTGTGACCGGGTCCACGCCCTCGCCCGCGAGATCGCCCTTGGCGTGCGCGCTCGACGGCACATGCGCCAGCACCTCCATCAGCGTGCGCTCGTCGAGCGCGCCGAGCTCGCCCGAGAACAGCGCCCGCCCGGCGGCTTCCGCCCGCGCGCACTCGTCCGCGCCGTGCAGGATCGTCGTCGCGCCGGTTGCCAGCGCCTTCTGCGCCTCGCGCTTGTGCGGCTCGTCGCGCGCCGATCGCTCAAGATCCGCGATCTCGCCCTGCGTCATGAACGTGAAGGTCTTGAGGAACGTGATCACGTCCGCGTCGGTCGCGTTGAGCCAGAACTGGTGGTACGCGTACGGTGAAGTGCGGGCCGCGGTCAGCCAGACCGCGCCGGTCTCGGTCTTGCCGAACTTCCCGCCGTCAGCCTTCTGAACGAGCGGCGCCGTGAGCCCGAACGTCGATTCGCGGAACCGGCTAAACGAGCGCGCGATCCGCTCGAAATTACGCTTCGTCTCCGAATCCTCAAGCGGCTTGACCACTTCGAGCAGACCCTCGACGAGTTGGTCGAACTCCCGCTCGTAGTCCTGCGACTGCTCCATCGCGGCTTTGCACATCTCGAGGGTCTTGGCCGCCTTGTCCCGGTCGAGCGCCGGCCCGGCTTCCTTGAACGCTTCGCCCGCAAGCCCTTCGAGCATCTCCAACGCGACCGTGAGGTGACCGGCCCGGAACCGGCGGATGAGGTCGCTGCCCGCGACGATGTTGCCGTACTGGTCGGACCCGCCGAACTGCGCCGTCACGCCCATGTCGCGGTAGAGGTGCAGGAAGTCGTACGCCTGCAGGATCATGTAGCTGAACTCGGTGTAGCTGATGCCCTGGTCGCGGTCGTTCAGGCGGGCCCGGACGGACTCCTTGGCCATCATCATGTTCACCGAGAAGTGCTTGCCGACGTCGCGGAGCATCTCGAGGTAGCTGATCTTGCCCAGCCAGTCGTGGTTGTTCACGATGGTGTGCGCGGGCCCGTCCACCTGGCCCAGCACGTTCTCGAAGATCGGGCGCTGCGCGTTCACGTTGGCGCGAACGGTCCCGATCGTGTTGAGCTGACGCTCGGCGGACTTGCCCGACGGGTCGCCGATGAGCCCGGTCCCCCCGCCCATGACCACGACCGGCGTGTGCCCGGCCCGCTTGACGTGCGCGAGCATCATGATCGGGACGAGGTTGCCGATGGTCAGCGAGTCGGCCGTGGGGTCGAACCCGACGTAGATGCGGCGTGAACCCGAACTCAGGTGCGCGCGCAGGCCCGGCTCGTCGGTCGTCTGGTGGACGAGCCCGCGCCAGGTCAGCTCGTCAATGACATCGGTGATTCGCTCGGGCATGGGGCCCAAGGGTAGCTCAACGGGTGCCCGCCGTGAGCCCGGGGGGTCCATGGTCATAGCCAAGGTCCCGTGCCACTGACCGGTCTTCCGGTCAGTGCCTTCGTCAAGAGCACGGACCCGAGGACGGGTCCGTGGCACGGAGAAATCAAGCTCACCGCTGGGGCACGCCCCACCCGGCGGACCGCGCGTCGTTCGCCCACCATCGCATGTCGGTGAACTCGTCCCACTCGAGCTGCTCGGCGTGCCCGTCGAACGCCCCCACCGCCCCACGCTGGGCATGGCGGAGCGAGACGTGCCCGGAGTTGTTGCCCGGTGCCGGGGCGTGGGCGTCGTATTGCTCGTCCCACTCGCGTCCCTTGATCTCGAACTCGACGGGCGGGCGGACCTCGAAGAACCCCTCGACGGGCAGGTCGCGGCCATCACCCAGCACGTTGCCCGAGTCGATCGAGCGGGACGCCGCGAAAACGATCAGCTCGCTCGGGCGGCGCACCTCGTGCTGACGGGAGACCCAGAACCGCCCGAACAGACGCTCGTAGGAGGGGTTCGACAACACGCCCGACCCGCGGTCGGATCCGCCCACGAAGAAGCCGTTGATGCCGAAGGATGGATACAGGCTGATCGCGTACCGCGCCTGCTCGCCCGGGCCATCGCCCAGGATGACGTCCGCGGCCCGCGGGTCCTTATAGAGCGCCTCGAAATTGTGATCGAGGTAGCTCGCGATCCGCCAGGGGTAACGCTTGACGATCTCGCGCTGCCCGGCCGACTCAATCGGCAGCACCTCGCCCGCCTGGTCGTAGACCTCTTGCCCGCGCTCGTAGTCGGCGATGAGCATCTCGTCGGACGGGTAGCCGGTCAGGAGCGCGCCACTGTGGTCATCGGCGTGCATCGTGTACGCGATCATGAGCTGGCGCGAGGCCGAGGCGTCGCGGACGCCGCGCACGCAGGCGCGGGCGCGCCCCAGCACGGGCAGCAGGATCCCGATCAAGAGCGCGATGATCGCGACGACCACGAGCAACTCGATCAGCGTAAAGGCGGGTCGTCGTGACGCCGGCATCGGTGGTCCTTGGGGGGCCCTCGGGGGGCTCTTGGGGGGCTGGGTCGGTGCCCGTTTCGTGGGTCGGGAGGCTAGTTCGCGCCCTCCGCAGCTGCAACTGAGACTCGATCGCAATTTCGTCGCGAGTTCGGGCGACAAGGCTTGACCGGTTGAGACTGTGTCTCAATTATCCCCATGCGTTCTCGGCTGGCAAGCGTCAGTCCGGTTGAATCGAATTTTCTTCCCGCCGGCGCCGCCCGCCGAGCGTCTCGGAGTCTGGCTGATGATGAAGCGTCTCGGATGGATGATCGGTGTCACAGGATTCGGCGGCACGGCGCAACTCGCTGGCGCGCAAGTCATTGCGATCGATTTGGACACGCCCTCGTCGGACGTCTGGAATTACCCGTTCAGCACCACCCCGGGCACCCGCGAGACCGCTCCGACCTTCGGCGCGATCCTCTTCGACGGGTTCGACGATCGGGACTCGCAATTCGTCGTGGCCTTCAACACCGACGGCGACGTCCCCGCCGGGCTCGCGCTGGACCAGTACCACGTCCGCACCGTCGTCATCACGGCGACCGTCTCGAACGACGAGCAGTTCCTGTACGACCCGACGTCGGACAGCTACGCGACGTTCCTGCCCATCGAAGACCCGGAATCGGCGCCCGATACCGACGCCGGGCGCCCGATCGAGCTCTTCGGCGTGGACTTCCGCGGCGGGCTCACGAGCGCGACGTGGACCGAGACGGGCGTGCTGGTCGGGGCGGCGGCGGTCGAGCCGGCGCAGGAGAGCCGGCGCACGTTCGCGGCGGCGTTCGACGATGCGGGCGTCGGGACGGACGTGTCGAACAACCTGAAGCAGCGGTTCGACGTGGCGCCGTGGGCTGTCGGCATGACCGGCGCGGTGACGCCGGGCGACGCGGTGCCGGTGGACACCACGTTCACGTTCGAGATCGACCTCTGCCAACCGGGCGCGCGGGCGTACATGCGGCGGGCGCTCGCCGACGGTCGGTTGATACTCACGCTGACGTCGCAGCAGGACGCCGCGGGCGGGCCGGGCGGGGGCGAGGGCGTCATCTACCCCGTGTGGTACACCCGCGAGAACGTGCTCGCGGACATCCTTGGGCTGACCGCGACGCTTGATCTTGAGGTCCGCGTCGGCAACGCGGCGGACCTGGACGCGAACGGCGCGCTCAACGTGGACGACATCGACGCTTTCGTCACCGCCTTCCTCGGGGGCAGCGCCGAGGCGGACTTCGACGGCAACTGCTCCCTGAACGTGGACGACATCGACGCCTTCGTCACCGCCTTCTTGGGCGGATGAGGGCCCTGCAATCATCGTGTTTTTTCGCATGAGTAGAGGAGATCGTGCTATGCGTGCTTTGACCGCGTGCATCGTGGGTTCGTCGGTGGGCGTCTGCCTGGGCGCCCCTGTGGACCCGTTCACCGAGACATTCAACGCTGACAATTCATCGTGGGCGGACGTCGATTCCAACCCGGCAACCTGGGCGCCCGCGGGCGGGCCCGACGGGTCCGGGTTCATCACGACCGGCATCGCGGACCTGTCGCTCGCGAACCCGCAGTCCGGGTTCCTGCTCTTCCGCGGCGAGGAGGGGCTCGGCTCGTCCGGCGGCGCGTTCGCGGGGGACTACCTCGCGGGGAACATCACCGAGGTGTCGTTCGACGTGCGCCTGCTCGGGCCCGGGCCCGCGTCGTTCTACGTGCGCCTCGCGGGCCCGGCGGGGGCGTTCATCCTGCTCGAGTTCGCGCCGGCCGCACCGGGGACGTGGCAGACCGTCACCTTCGACTTCAGCGCCTCCAACCCGGGTTACATCCCCGAGGGCCCTCCCGGGCCGGGGCTGTTCAACGCGGTCGCGCCCGACGTGGACCGGTTCCAGATCGGGATGATCCCGGCGGGGCCGCAGACGGGGTCGGCGACGGTGCAGATCGACAACGTGCGTCTGATCCCGACGCCCGCGTCGGCGGCGCTGCTTGGTCTTGGCGGGTTGGTCGCGGTGCGTCGTCGCCGCTGATCGCAGCAACGGCTTTGCCTGAGTCACGCGGCGGGCGCCCACGGGTGCCCGCCGCGTCTTTGCGCGCTTTGTTCAGTACGCCCGGTCGGTGACGGCATCAGCCAGGCGCCCGAGCAAGCCGCGGGCGGGGGTGTTGGGGAGCACATCGAGCTCGCCCTTTGCTCGGGTCACGAGCCGCACGGCGGTCTCGCGGGCGTAGTCGATCGAGCCGGTGCCTTGGATCGCGGCACGGAGGTCCGCCTCGCCATCGCCGCCGTGGGAGGCGCCGTCGAGCCAGGCGAGCGAGCGGGCCCGCTGGTCGGCGTTGGCCGTGCGGAGGTGATGGATGAGGGGGAGGGTGAGCTTGCCCTTTTCGAGGTCCTTGCCGACGGATTTGCCGACGCGTTCCTCGGTGCCGGCGAGGTCGAGCAGGTCGTCTTGGATCTGGAAGGCGTTGCCGAGGGTCTGGCCGTACTGCGCGAGTGCCGCGCGGGCGTCGTCGCCGGCGCCCGCGGCGCGGGCGCCGAGCTCGCAGGCGACCGCTGTGAGCGCGCCGGTCTTGCCCTCGATGATCGCGAAGTACCGGTCCTCGTCGAGCGTCCAATCCTCGCGGTGGTGGAGCTGGAGCAACTCGCCGGCGCACACAACCTGACTCGCGCGCCCGACGGCGAGCGAATATGCCCGGTCGGGGAGCGTCGAGCAGAGGTGGTACGCCGTCGCGATGAGGTAGTCGCCCAGGATGACCGCGGGCTCGTTGCCGTGGAGGTTGTTGACCGTCGCGCCGCGGCGGCGGACGTCGGCTTCGTCCAGGATGTCGTCGTGGACGAGGGTCGCCATGTGGACCATCTCGACGACGGCCCCCACCGTCACCATCTCGCTGTTCACGAGGGCGTCGGGCTCACCGGTCGCGAAGACCAGCTCGGCGTTCGGGTGCGTCGCGAGCCCCGACGCGATCGCGAGCACGGGGCGGAGCATCTTGCCCCGGTACCGCTCGACGTGCGAGCAGAGATCCGCGACGGGCTTGTGGTCCGTCTCGAGCGCCGCGGCGAAGGTGGACTCCACGCGTTCGAGGGCGTTGCCCACCGCGGCCGCAGCGGGGGCGAGCTCGTCGGGGATGTCCATGACGCCGCGCACGGTGGCGGACTCCTGACGGGGCGTTACTTTTCGGCGCCGATGTAGCAGACGAACGCGGGGTCCGCGGTACCCTCTTCGGTGGCGGTGAACTCGCCGTTGCCCTCGCCGGTTTCGTCGCCGTCCTCGTCGAGCTCGTCGCCCTCCCAGAAGACGGTGACCTTGGAGAACCCGGCTTCGGTGAGGCAGTCCTGGATCTCGGCGAGGCCCCACAGGCGCCAGTGGTACACGAACGCGTCCTTCATCCGCGTCTTGTCGGCGAACTTGAAGTGGATGCGGCACTCCATCTCGCCCGTGATCGGGTTGAACTCGTGCTGATCCCAGATGTAGGTGAACGGCCCGTGCTCTTCGCACCCTTCGATGGGGCGCTTGTCGGTGGTTTCTTCCATGGACTCGGACCCGCCGTAATGGTCGAGGAAGAAGACGCCGTCGTCGCCCAGCGTCTCGTGGACCGCGCGGAAGTAGGCGATGAGGTCGGCGCGCTGCTTGAAGAGCCAGTACGAGAAGTTCATCGCCAGGACGATGTCGGCACCGGTCGCGTCGCCGGGCGTCATGACGTCGCGGTTGTGGAGGGTAACGCGGGCCTGCTGCTCGGCGGTGAGCGGGGCAACGTTGTGCACCTGCCCCCACTCGAGGGTCGGGCCGTCGATATCGAGCCCGACGGCGGTGTTGGTCTCGCGCCGACGGACCCACTCGCACGAGGTGTTGCCGGTGCCGCAGAAGTCCTCGCGGAGCTTGGTCGCTTTGCGGCCCTTGAGTTCCTCGAAGGCCTCGTCCACGAAGTCGATCTCGGCCTCGACGTTCTGGACGGAGAGCTGGTAGAGCTCGTGCCGGTCCGCGTTGGCGGCGGTGAAGATCTTTCGGCCCGAGACCTCGGCGGCGAGCGAGGCCTGCTTGCCGGCTTTGGCTTCCTTGCGGGCGGTCCTGGCGGGGGTGCGTTCCGTCGCGGCGGTGGTCATCGGGGCTCCTTCCGTGCGTGGCGGGGAGGGGGGCGAACCATCGGCCCCCACGCCCCGTACGCGTCGCGGGGGAGTCTAGCGGCGGGGCCTCCCAAACGGGGCTCGATCCGCCCATGGATCGTGCCGATTGTGCCGACAGGGGGGACCTAGACTCACCCCCCACTCACCGAACGGAAGCACCGAGGAGCGAATCGATGCGTTTGACGATGGTCGGCACCGGGTACGTCGGGCTGGTTACGGGCGTCTGCCTGGCGAACACCGGCAACGACGTGATCTGTCTGGACGTGGACGCCAAGAAGATCGAGAAGCTCGAGCAGGGCATCTGCCCGATCTACGAGCCCGGGCTGACCGAGCTGATGGTCCGCAACACCGAGGCGGGTCGTCTGCGGTACACGCTCGACAAGGCGATGGCCTACCGCGACGCGGACATGGTCTTCATCTGCGTCGGCACGCCCCCGGGCGAGGACGGCTCGGCGGACCTGCAGTATGTGCTGCAGGGGGCTGAGGACATCGCCAAGGTCATCAAGGAGCTGGGCCCCAACCAGAGCCCCAAGACGATCGTCGTCAAGTCCACCGTGCCCGTCGGCACGACGTTCAAGGTGCGCGACCGGATCCGCGAGATCGTGGGCCCGGACATCCCGTTCGCCGTGGGCGACAACCCCGAGTTCCTCAAGGAGGGCGACGCTGTCGGCGACTTCCTCAAGCCCGACCGCGTGGTCTGCGGCGTCGAGGACCACGAGAACCCGGACAACCTGGCCGCCAAGCGGTTCCGCGAGCTCTACGACCCCTTCGTCCGCAACGGTCACCCCGTGTTCATCATGGACGTGCTCAGCGCCGAGATGGTGAAGTACGCGTCGAACAACTTCCTGGCGACCAAGATCAGCTACATCAACGAGATGTCCAACCTGTGCGAGCGGTACGGGGCGAACATCAACCGCGTCCGCGAGGGCATGTGCGCCGATTCGCGCATCGGGCACGCGTTCTTGTACCCCGGGCTGGGGTACGGCGGGAGCTGCTTCCCCAAGGACACGCAGGCCGTGGTCGGGATGGGCGAGAAGTGCGGGTTCGAGATGCAGCTTTCGCGCTCGGTGCACGAGGTGAACCAGCGGCAGCGCCAGGTCTTCTGGGGCAAGGTGGCCGAGCACTACGGAGCCCGCGGCGGGCTGGCGGGCAAGACGCTGGCGTTCTGGGGCATCGCGTTCAAGCCGCGGACGGACGACGTCCGCGAGGCGCC
>BQJQ01000133.1 GCA_021604785.1 Phycisphaeraceae bacterium | reverse complement strand
CTGATGACCAAGGGCGTCTCGCCCCTGATCGTCACGCTCGCCGTCGTCTGGTTGTGCTTCATCGCGCGCCGCTGGCGCTGGCTCGCGCGCACCAAACCCATCCTCGGCCTCGCCATCCTCACCCTCATGGTCGCCCCATGGGTCATCGCCGTCGGCGCGCAAATCGGATGGTCCGACTACCTGTCAATTCTGTTCGACGAGACCGCCGGCCGCGCCGGCGGCGCCAAGGAAGGCCACTGGGGCCCGCCCGGCTACCACACCGTCCTCTCCGCAGCCCTCTTCTGGCCCGGCTCGCTGCTCACCCTCGCCGCCTTCGCCGCCGCGTGGAAACGCGCCGGCATCCTCGCCGCCCCCGCCGAGCGCGCTCCCTGGCGCGTCCGCCTCGCGTCGATCCCGCGCCGCTGGCGCGAGCGCACGCCGATGGACGACGCGTCCCTCTTCCTCCTCGCCTGGCTCGTCCCCGCCTGGGTCTTCTTCGAGCTCGTCTCGACCAAGCTCCCGCACTACACCATGCCGCTCTACCCCGCCCTCGCGCTCATCACCGCGCGCGCGATCGACGATCACCTCTCGAAATCAAAGACCGCGCCCGCCGTCCCGCTCTCCGGGCTGCTCATCTGGGCGCTCATCGGCGTCGCTTGGGTCGCCGCCGCGCCAGCAGGCATCGCGTTGATGGTGTGGGGACCCGTGCCCGCTGCGCTCATTGGGGCCGCGCTCGCCGCGGTGCTCCTCGCCCTCGCCGCCCGGCGTGTGCGCGCCGGCCGCATCACGGGCGCCCACGCGTGGGCGATCGGCGCGAGCGTCGTCTTCGCCATCACCCTGCTCGGCGTCGTCCTCCCACACTCGCGCGCCCTCTGGGTGTCGTCCCGCCTCGCCGACCATCTCGACCCCGCCGCCCCCGTCGGCGCGATCGGCTACCACGAAGACTCCCTCCTCTTCCTCACCCGAGGCACCCTCGAGCGCCTCCCCGACCTGTCGCCCCCCGAAGCCGCCGCCTGGCTCGCCGCCCACCCCGATCACCAGCTCATACTCCCGGCAGAGCTCGCCGACGCCCTCGACCCCGCACCCGAAACGGTGGGGAATGTCCGCGGCTTCAACTACTCCACGGGCGACGCCGTAGATCTGCGTATCGTCCGCCCGTGACCGACCCCGCACCGACCACCGACGCGCGCCCGAGCGACGACCTCCCCCTCGCCGGCGTCATCGTCCTCGACAAGCCCTACCGCAAAAGTTCCACCTCGATGGTCAGCCTCGTCAAGGGCCGCCTCCGCGCCGCCGGCGCGCCCAAACGCGTCAAGGTCGGGCACGCAGGCACGCTCGACCCCCTCGCGACCGGCGTCCTCGTCATCCTCGTCGGCCGCGCGACCAAACTCTCGGGCCAGGTCATGCAGGGCGTCAAGCACTACCGCGCCCTCGTGGACCTCTCCCAAAATTCGACCACCGACGACCTCGAGGGCGAGTTGACCCCCGTGCCCGTCGCCGAGCCCCCGACCGCCGAGCACGTGCGCGCCATCCTGGATGACCGGTTCACCGGCGTCGTCCAGCAGACCCCGCCCGTCCACTCGGCGATCAAGGTCAACGGCCAGCGCTCCTACCGCCTCGCCCGCGCCGACACCGCCAGCGCCCTCGAAGCCCGCCCCGTCCGCATCGACTCGATCGACATCGTCCGCTACGACTTCCCCGAGCTCGAGCTCGACGTCGTCTGCGGAAAGGGCACCTACATCCGCTCGCTGGCGCGCGATATCGGCGTCGCCCTTCACACCGGCGGCATGCTCGGCGCCCTCCGACGCACCCGCGTGGGCGCATTCTCAATCGAGAACTCGATCACCCCCGAGGGCCTGCCCGAGCGCATGACCCAGGCGGACCTGACCGTCACCCCCGAGGTCGAGGCGCTGCGCGCGCCAAAGGCGTGACTCGATTCGTTCGGTTCAGCGACCGTCCTCGCCCGTCCAAAGCTCGGCGATCTCCTGCCCGTCGTTCACCCGCCGGCACATCAGGTAGATCAGCGTCCCCGCGGTGTGCACGTAGCTGACGACGAACCCGGCGACCAGCACGTCCAGCAGCGCCCGCCAGATGCCCAGGACCCAGATCGCGGCGCCCATCGTTCCGCCCGTGTCGGGCGTGCGAGCCAGGATTGTCGTGCCCCGCTCGCCGGACCACTGGGCCGCGGCCCCGTCGGCCATCCCGACCGCCAACTCGCGCACAAATACAATCACCACAAACGCGACCAGCCCGACCAGCCCCGCGAGGAACAGGTACACGAGCAGCCGCAGCGGGCGCCCGATGACGTACGCATACACCCGCTGGATCGCGTCCAGCGCGTCCGTGCCCTCGCACGCGAGCGCGGGCACGAGCATCGACCACCCCAGCAGGTACCCGACGCCCACGAGCACGGCGACCAGTGCCGCCGCCATCCCGAGCACATGGACCACCGCGCCGACCACGTCCCCGCCCGGCCAGGTGAAGAGCACGAACCCGCCGACCGCGATCAGCAGGTGGATCACCGCGATGAGCAGCAGCGGCGCCGCGATCGCGCCGAACCCGGAGAGCCACCGACGCAACGCGAACCCGAGCGCCTGCGGCCAGGGCACCACGCGGGCCAGCGAGACCTCGAACGCCGCCGAGCGCCCGATCGCGACCCCCGCGACGGCCCACACGATCAGCATCGGGATGCCCAGCGCGACCACGGCCCACGGGTCCTCGTCGAGCATCCGCGCCGGCGCGAGCAGCAGCTCGCCCAGAGCCCCCAGGAAGACCTGCGGCTCCCACTGATCCCAGCGCCAGGGCATGATGGATTCGAAGATCGCCCCGGTCGGGTCGATCAGGTGGGCGCTGATCATGTCCATGAACGGGCGCCCGTCATCGCCCGCCCAGAGCCCGGAGATCGACCCGATCAGCCCGAGCACGACGACCGCAGCCACGCCCGTGAGCCAGCGCTCCGGGCGGAGCGCCAGGGCGGGCGCGCGCAGGAGCATCGGCCAGATCAGCCCCCGCGTCAGGTCGTCGAGCGTCACCGCGGGCTCGCGGATGGTCGGAGAATCGTCGTGTTGCCCGTTCATGGGGTCATCATCGGCCCGGGCGGGCTCAAACGCAAACGTGGGCCCCGTGCGGGGTGCGGTGATTTGCCCCGGGAGCCGGGCGGGCCGATGATGGGGTCATGACGCGAACGATCCTCAAGTGGGCCCTGCCCATCATCGCCCTGCTCGTGGTCGGCCCGCTCTGGGCTCTGGTCGTGCAGGGGCTGCGGGCCCCGGACGGGGGGCACGACGTCTCCTTTCTCTACAACGCCTCGCCCGCGATGGGCGTCGGCGTGGGGGTGGTGGCGTTCGTCATCGCGGGGGTGGTGGCGTTGATCACGTGCCGCCTGTTCGGGCCCCGCGTCGGGGTCTACGTCTGGGGGCTCGGGCTGCTCTGGCCGGCGTGGGTGACGGGCAGCGTCGGGGTGATGCTGCGGGCGGACCCGCAGGCGTCCACGCTGATCATGCTCGCGATCGAGGGGGCGCTGATCGGGGCGGGGGCGTTGGTAGGCGTCGGGCTGCTCTCTCGGGTGGGCGGGGCGGACCACGCCGATGACGACCACCGGCGTGTGGTCCCGTTTGCAAAGGGCTTCGGCGGCCAGATCCGACGCACGCTGACAACCAGCGCCGGGCTTGCGGGCCTGGGCGCGGGCGTCGCGGGCGCGATCGGGGCGGCCTGGCTGATCGCCCAGACGGATATGCGCGGGCAGGCCCTGCTGGCCGCGTTGGGCGCGGGGATCGTCGGGGCCGTCGCGGCGCGGCTTGTCGGCAGCGCCCTGTCGCAGGACGCGCCCGTCGCGACGCCCTTCATCGCGGTCGCGCTCGCCGCGGTTTTGGCGCCGCTCGTCGGGATGGGCTACCCCGGTGCAGGCGGGCTGACCGACGCGCTGGTGACCGGGTCTGCGCCGGGGTTCCTGTTCCTCCAGCCCGCGGACTGGGGCATCGGGATCCTGCTGGGCGTGCCGATCGGGCTCTCGTGGGTCGGCGAGCTCGAACACATCGAATCGCACGCGAAATCGCCCGCCGTCGCCTGATCGCACCCCGATCCGGGGCCCGGCGCACGCATCGGGCGCGGCACACCCGGCGAATATCCCCCCGGCGGGCCCGGTTCCTACCCTTTGGACCGAGGCGGCACGCCGCCGGAAGGGCATGGATTTGAAGACCGCGAACAACCCGATCCCAGACGTGCAGGCGAGCCCCGACGACCGGATGGTCGCGATCGACAAGGTCGGCGTCACCGGCGTGACCTATCCCATGACGCTCGAGACGCCCGAGGGGGGCAAGCAGCCCACCGTCGCGCAGATCTCGATGTACGTCGCCCTGCCGCACACCGTCAAGGGCACGCACATGAGCCGGTTCCTGGAGGTGCTCAACGAGCGCCGGTGCCAGCCGATCACGCCCGACCGGATCCCCGAACTGACGCGAACGATCAAGGAACGCCTCAACGCGGACCACGCGCACTTCGAGGCGAGCTTCACCTACTTCATCGAGAAAAAGGCGCCCGTCACCGGGATGCCGGGGTTGATGAACTACGACGTGACGTTCGAGTGCACGGCGAACGCGGTGGACGATTTCATTCTGGGCGTGAAGGCGCCCGCGACGAGCCTCTGCCCGTGCTCGAAGGAGATCTCCGAGTACGGTGCGCACAACCAGCGCTGCACCATCGAGGCGAAGGTCCGCACGAACACGACGCTGTGGATCGAGGACTTGGTGACCCTGCTCGAAGCCGCGGCGAGCCACCCCGTCTACGCGGTGCTCAAGCGCCCCGACGAGAAGTTCGTCACCGAGAAGGCGTACGACAACCCGAAGTTCGTCGAGGACATCGTCCGCGATCTGGCGCTGAGCCTCGAGGACGACGACCGGATCGACTGGTACTCGATCTCGAGCACGAACGCCGAGTCGATCCACTCGCACGACGCGTACGCCGAGATCACCCGCGACAAGCGGGGCTGATCCCCGAGCCCGAGCCGACCCGTGTGAGCCCCCGGCAGCGTCCGGGGGCTTATCGCATCGACGCGATCCGGGCGCACAGCCGAAGGTACCATCGAGGGGAGGCTCCCGAGGCGCGCCAGCGCCCGAGCCGCCCGGGGAGGCGATCTTGCCGCGACGGCTGCCCATCCAGAGCATGTTCCGGCGCCGGCTGGTCCTGATCGGCGCGTCGATGGTGCTCGCGTGCGGGGCGATCGGGGCCCAACTGACGCGGCTGACGGTGATCGAGGGTGCCGAGCACCGGGACCGGGCCGAGTCGCGCCTGGTGCGCGAGCGGTGGACGCCGACGGTGCGGGGTCGGATCCTCGACCGCAAGGGGCGCGTCCTCGCGGCGGACCGGGCGGGGTACACCGTCGAACTCGACTACGACGCACTGACCGGCGACTGGGCCCGCACCCACGGCAGGACGCTGGCGTACCGCGCCAACAAGGACACGTGGCGGGGGATGTCGCCCAAGGAGCGCGACGCGGCGGCGGGGCCGTTCGTCGCGGCGTGCGAGGCGCATCTCGATGAATCGCGGGACCGGCTGTGCGTGCTGCTCGGGATCGAGCGGGCGGACCTGGACGAGCGCGCGGCGGCGGTGGTCGGGCGGGTGCGGTCGATGAAGGCCGCCGTCGTTGAGCGCGCGACCGCGCGCCTGCGGGCGGATCTCGAATCGCGGGGCGTGCCGATCGACGCGGAGGCGGAGGCGCGGATCGCATCCGTCGCGTCCCGCCCGATCGCGGAGGAAAAGGCGTCGCACCCGATCGCGACCGGCGTGCCCGACGCGGTGGGGTTCGATCTTGTGCGGCTGTCGTCGGCCCGGGCACTGCTCCGCGTGCCCGGGGCCGACGGAGCGGGCGCGGCGGTGGACGTCCTGCCCGGGGTGCAGGTGCGCAACGCTGCCGAGCGGATCTACCCGCACGATGCACTGACGGTAGAGGTGGACACATCCACGCTGCCGCGCCCGCTGGCGGGGGATGGCGTGCAGCCCGTGCAGGTCGCCGACATCGCGGCTTCGATCATCGGACGCGTGCGCACGCGGGTGTACGCCCAGGACATCGAGGACCGGGCGGCGGCGGTCGAGACGGACGACACCCTGCGGGCGCGCGCCATCGCGGGCGTCGGCACCGACCGGGGGCAGTATCAGAGCGGCGACACCGTTGGGCACACCGGCGTTGAGCGTGCGCTCGAGACCACCCTCCGCGGGCTCCGCGGCGTGCACGTCGAGCATCTGGCGACGGGGGACGTGACCGACGTGCCCGCCGACGCGGGGCGGGACGTGCAGCTGACGATCGACGTCGCCCTCCAGGCGCGTGTCCGCGCGGCGATGGACCCCGCGCTCGGGCTCGCCCAAGTCCATGAGTGGCACCAGAACGGGACGCTTGAGCCCGGGACCAACCTCTACGGCGCTGCGGTCGTGATGGAGATCGACACGGGCGAGATCCTCGCGATGGTCTCGACGCCCACCGCCCCACGCGACGGCGACTGGACCCGCTACGGGCTCAGCTCGCCCGAGCAGGTCGAGCTGTTCGGCGAGCTGTTCAGCCCCGACCTCAACAAAGCGATCGCCAAGCCCTACCCACCCGGGTCGATCGCCAAGGCGATGATCCTCGCGGGCGCGATCGAGCGCGGGCAATACATCCTCGGCGAGCGCATCGCGGCGACCGGGCACCTGCTGCCCGACAACGACCAGGCGTACCGGTCGTGGATCTTCAAGTCGTTCGGGATCACGCACTTCGACCAGCTTGGGCGCGACCCGGACGCGGTCGATGCGCTCATGGTCAGCGCGAACGTCTTTTTCTACACGCTCGGGCGCAGGCTCGGGCCCGAGCGGCTCGCGGACCTGTACGCGGACTACGGCGTGAGCTCGGCGTTCGACCTCGGGCTGGGGGCCGAGTGGCCCGGGCGGGTCGGCGCCCTCGACGGGCCCGGCGACGGGACTGACCTGGGCACGCCCGACGCGATCCTGATGGGCATCGGGCAGGGCCCGGTGACGTGGACGCCGGTGCACGCTGCGAGCGCGTACGCGACGATAGCCCGGGCGGGCGTGTTCATCGAGCCCAAGCTGGTGCGTGACGGACGCGCGCCCAAGGTCGTCCGCGATCTGGCGCTCGACGACGACACGTACGCGGCGATCCTCGACGGGCTCTCCGAAGCGGTGAACAACCCCGAGTTCGGCACCGGGTGCGCCCTGCGGTACGAGCTGGGCGGGGCGCAGGAGCCGATCTTCCGCGTGCCGGGCATCCGCGTGCGCGGCAAGACGGGCACCGCGACGGCGCCGGCGATTGTCATTGACCCGGACGACGACGGGCCCGCGCCGCCGGTGGTCGCGATGTCGGGCGACCATTCGTGGTTCGTGGTGCTGGTGGGCGAGGAGGGGGACACGCCGCGGTACGCGATCTCGGTGGTGATGGACTACGCCGGCTCGGGCGGGCGGGTGTCGGGGCCGATCTGCGACCAGATCGTGCGGGCGCTGGTGGCCGAGGGGTATCTGAACCCGGTGCCGAGTGCTGATCCCGGGGGCGGGGAGTCTTGAGTCTGGCAGCGTCCAGGCCCGCGCGCGCGCTGGCGACGGCCGTGCGCGGCACGAGCGTGGGCGTGTCGGTGCGCGGGACACTCCGCGTCGCAAACTGGGCGTGGCTGACGGTGTTCGCGTCGCTCGGGCTGTGTTTGCTGGGGGTGTACGCGATCGACGTCGCGGAGGGGACCGGGGCCGGGCTGGCGCCGTCGGCGTGGAAGCAGGTCGTGTTCACGATCATCGGGATGCTGGCGGCGGTGGCGATCGTGCTGCCGCACTACCGGGTGGTGGGGTGGCTGGCGTGGCCGGCGTTGATCGGGTGCGTGGGGCTGCTGGTGTACTTGTTGGTGCCGTTCTCGCCGCTGGTGACGCCCCGCAACGGCGCGCGCGCGTGGATTGACTTCGGGGCGGCGGACTTCCAGCCCTCCGAGGTGACCAAGGTCGCGTACGTGCTGGCGATCGCGGGGTACATGCGGTTCCGGACCGAGCACCGG
>BQJQ01000132.1 GCA_021604785.1 Phycisphaeraceae bacterium | reverse complement strand
AGGGCGGTGAGTTTGCCGTCGGCGAGGGGCTTGACGGTGGCGGCGAAGGCGATGACGGTGACGAGGACCGCCGTGCTCAGGAGGATGAGCTTCCCGACCTCGATGAAGATGTATCGCCAGAGCGTCCAGGGCATGGGTGGGGTAGCTTAGGGGCGATGCACCTCAAGCTGCGGGACATGAAGCGGAAGGATCCGGGAGGCTGGCGGAAGCCCGGCGAGCCCCGGTGCTCGCGGTGTTTCTATGACCTGGGGGGGATCCAGGCGGGCGCGTGCCCCGAGTGCGGGGCGGCGTGGGACTGCGCGTGGTATGAGGGGAAGTGGCCCGCCGGGTGCGGAGCCCGGACAGTGCTCGCGGTGCTGAGTGTGCAGTGCAGCGCGATCGGGGTGTTCTTCCCGGGTGTGATGCTGGCGGGGCTCCTCTTCACGGTTGGCAGATTCTTGCGGAGCATGGGCGTCATCACGGATGATGCCTTGTTCTACGGCGTGATGCTCGGGGGTGGGGTGCTGGTGGTGTTGACCAGCGCTGTGTGTCTCGTCTTGTCGTGGCGCTGGTATGGACTGATCCGGTATGGGCCCGCGTCGTGTGCACAGCGTGGGGTGTGGATCATGCTCGCACTATTGGCGGCGGTGTTGATCGCGATCGCGGCGTTCGAGATCGCGAGCCGGGCGACCAACGAGGCTCAGGCCGGCCCGACCTCGACCTTGCCGCCGGCGACGTCCTTGATCGCGTAGCCCTTGGCCCGCAGCTCGTCGCGGATGGCATCGGACCGGGCGAAGTCCTTGGCCTTCTTCGCGTCGGCACGGTCGGCGAGCAGGGCTTCGACGGCGGGGGAGGGGTCCACGCCCGGCAGGAAGACGCCGATGGCGAACTCGGTGCGGGCGAGGGTGGCCAGGTCCAGCACGCCCAGGGTCGTGTCGAACGTGCGCATCAGCTCGGCGTCCGCCTTGGTGGGCTCGGGTGTGGCGCCGATCCAGGTGTTGATGGCGCCGATGGCGCGGGCGATGTTCAGGTCGTCGTGCATGGCGCCGGCGAATTCGGCGCGGGCGATGGCGCGTGAATCTGCCCCTCCCTCACGGTCGGGGCTCTTCGCGTGTTCGCCGGCGCTGACGAACGTGCGCCAGCGTTCGACGGTTTTGGCACTGGCACGGAGCCCGTCCATCGAGAAATCCACGTTCGCGCGGTAGTGGCCCTTGATGAGCTCGAGGCGCACGGCGGCCGGGTCGTGCCCCTGCTCGAACAGCTCGCGCGCGGTGTAGAACGTGCCGGCGCTCTTCGACATCTTCTTGCCCTCGACCATCAGGTACCGCGCGTGGAACCAGTGGCGGGCGAAGGTGTCGTGCCCCGTCGCGCAGCACGACTGTGCCAGTTCGCACTCGTGGTGGGGGAAGATGTTGTCCTCGCCGCCCGAGTGGATGTCGATGACGTCGCCGAGCAGAGCGCGGGCCATGGCGCTGCACTCGATGTGCCAGCCCGGATAGCCGGTGCCCCAGGGGCTCGGCCACTTCATCAGGTGGCGCTCGTCCTCTTTCCAGAGCAAGAAATCAGCCGGGTGGCGTTTCTGTTGCTGGTTGGAGTCGATGACACGTCCGCCCGCGCCGCCGCGGAGGGCGTCGAGGGTGTTGCCCGAGAGGGAGCCGTACGGGGCGAACGAGCCGACGTCGAAGTAGACGGCCCGGCTGCCCGGGTCGCCCGCGACGTACGCGTGGTTCTTTTCGATGAGAGACTCGATCATCGGGATCATGCCCGGCTCGACGTGCGCGCTGGCGCGGGGCATCAGCTCGGGGCGTGCATCGGCGTCGGTCGCGACCTTGAGCCCCAAGGCCTTGGCATCCTCGACGAACCGGTCGGCGTAGAACGCGGCGATGGCGCGCGGGTCATTCGGGTCGATGCTCGCGCCGGCGGGGAGCTTGCCCGACTTCTTCGCCTCGGCGAGGCGTTGCCCGGCGAGGGCCATCTTGTCCTCGCCCCCGCCGTCGGCCTGGGCGTCGTCGGTCATGTGCCCGACGTCGGTGATGTTCATGACGTGCGTGACGGTGCGCGGGCCGGCGTGGGGCGTGCTGTCGGGCCCTTGCAGCGTGCACAGCGGGCTCTCGATCCACCGGCGGAGCAGGTCCGCCGCGAGGAAGGCGCGGAAGTTCCCGATGTGCGCGTCGTCGTAGACCGTCGGCCCGCACGTGTAGAACGTGACGTTCGACGGGTCGCCCGGCACGAACGGGTCGAGCCGGCGCGTCAGCGTGTTGTGCAGGCGCAGGACGCCGGGGTCGCTCATGGGGGCGATGGTACCCGGGCAACGCGGCCCGGCGCTCAGGCGCTCTTGTCGGCGGCGACGCCCTCGGCGTCCGGGTCCGGCTCGGCCGCGTCCTCGGGGCTCAGGTGCTCGAGGCGGACGCGGACGACGCGGGTCGGCTCGGCCCGGATCACGCTCAGGCGGATGCCCTCGTGGTCCATCGCGTCGCCGGCGGTGGGGATGCGGCCGAGCGTCGTCACAACGAACCCGCCGACGGTGTCGTAGTCGTCCGACTCGGGCAGCTCGAGCCCGACGGGCTCGAGCGCGTCGTTCGCGTCGTCGATGTGCAGGCGGGCGTCGAGCTCGGCGGTCCGGGCGTCCTCGTCCAGCGCGGCGCTGGGCTCGTCGTCCTCGGGCTCGTCGTACTCGTCGGCGATCTCGCCGAAGACCTCTTCAACGATGTCCTCGATGGTCACCAGCCCCGCGGTGCCGCCGTACTCATCGGCGACGACGGCGATGTGCACCCGCGCCGCGAGCAGCTCGGTCAGCAGCTGGCGGACGGTCTTGGTCTCGGGCACGAAGACGGCGTCGCGGATGACCTCGCGGAGGACGAACGGCTTGCCGTTGCCGCCGTGGTTGATGATCCAGCGGAGCAGGTCCTTGGCGTAGAGCATCCCGATGACGCGGTCGAGCGAGTCCTCGTAGACGGGCACTCGTGAATGCCCGCGCTCGTCGATGAGTTTCTTCACTTCGCCCAGGTCGTCGGTGTACGCGAGCGCCTGCACCTCGGTGCGGGGGGTCATGATCTCGGAGACCGTGGTGGAGCGGAACTCGACGACGGCTTCGAGCATGTCCCGCTCGGCCTCGTCGAAGTCTTCGCCGGCGTGCTCTTCGACGACGTCCCGCAGCTCGTGCTCGAGCTGCTCGTCGGGCGTGCGGTCCTCGGGCCCGGCGAGCCGGCGCACGACCTCGCCCTGCGCGTGGAAGAGCCCGCGGACGGGGAACATCAGGATGTACAGCGCCCGCGTGGGGACGGACCCGGCGACCACGACCCGCTCGGCGGCGTGCTCGGCGATCGACATGGGCAGCGCGAAGCTGAGCGCCCAGATCACGACCCCGCCGGCTGCGAGCCCGATGAGGATGTCCATGGGTGTGGGCGAGACGTGCCCGGAGAGCCCCGCGACCCACATCACGGTCGCGAGGGCCGCGCCGAGGTTCGCGAGTGTTCTGGGCAGCCCGACCACGGCCCCGTGCCCGGGCATGTCGTCGAGGATCGCCTTGACCCGCGCGCGCACGGCGTCGGGGCGATCCTCGACCAATTCGTCCAGGCGCGCCCGCGAGGCATCGGCCAGCGCGAAGACGATCGCCGACAGGATCGACCCGAGCACGACGGACCCGAACGCGATGGCGAGCCAGAGGGTGCCGGTCATCGGGCGCCCTCCCCGCGCGGGGAGACGCCGAAGGTCGCGCCGACGCCGATCGCGCCGAGTATCTCGTCCTCGAGCGCGTGCATGCGGGCAAACGCGTCGTCATCGTGGTCGTCGTGCCCGACGCAGTGCAGCATCGCGTGCAGGGTGTAGAGCAGCAGCTCTCGCTCGGGCGCGATACCTCGCTCCGTGCCTTCGCGGGTTGCTTCGTCGATGCACACGTAGACATCCGCGTCGAGCAGGGCGTCGTCGTCTGGCGCCAGGTCGAACGTCAGCACGTCGGTCGTGGTGTCGATGCCCGAGCGTTCGGCGTGGACGCGGCGCATCTCGTCATCGCCCACGACGCGGATACGGGCCTCGCCGGCGGCACCCGTCCGGGCCGCAAGCTCGCGGGCCGCCATCGCCGCGTGCTCGCGCAGCCACACCAATGCGGGTGGTGCGAGCCTGGAGTCCGGGTCGGCGATCTCGACGCGGGCGCCGCGGGCCTGCGAGGGCGCAGGCGCGGCGCCGGGACTTCGAGGTTCCGGGTGGTCGTCTGGCTGAGCGCCGGCTTGTGTGCTGTCGTCCATCTCGTGCCGCTGCGGGCGAGCTCGGCAGGCCTCTCGCGGCCACACTCGGATGCCGAACCCCCTGGGGGCGTGTGTCAGACTGTATCGGCCCGGGCACCGCGGACCAACAGCCCGATCCCGATGGGCCCGGGCCCGCGGGGGCGATACCGGACGTGTCAGCCGGCTTCCGGGCGTACCCCGCCCCGGATGAACAGCCGCAGGACGATGATCCCGATGCTCGCGGCCAGCGCCCCGACCGCCATGATGAACATCGTGGGACCCTCCATCCCGGAGAGGGATTCGAGGGCCGCCGGGTTGTCGCCGGCGATTGTGGCCGGGTCGAGCGAGATCCCGAGCTTGGTCAGGTGGGCCCCGACCGCCCCGATCATGAGGACCGAGCTGAGCATCGCCCCGAACAGCGTCGCCCGGGGCACGAGCAGCAGCACGACGGCCAACGCCTCGCCCGCGCCCACGACCAGCCGGCCCCACGGGGCTCCGAGGAACTCGAACATCGCGACCGAGCCGGGGTCGCCCGACAGCTTGGCGAAGGCCGCCATCGCGAGGATGCCCGCGACTGCGATCTGGAGGACCCAGCTGACGATGATCAGCGGCTTAGATGAACCGGTGACGCTCATGGTGTACTCCTCTTCAGGCCCGCAGAACGCGGGCGATAAGGAACCGAACACGCTGGACGCTCGCGATGTTCCCGGGGTGTTCTGGGCACCTGTTTCGGGAATGGCGCTTTGGGATTTGCGATCAGCCGCGTGCCGAGGCGCCGATCGACACCTTCACGGGCACGAACGTCCGGTGCACGCGGCTCTCAAACTCGTCGCGGAACTTGTTCATGATCGTCTTGGTCGCCCACGCGTTGCCGTCGGCGAGCCCGCAGATCGTCGTGCCGGGCATCGAGCCCATGCTCGTTGCGATCTCGAGCGCGAGGTCGAGGTCCTTTGTCTTCGCGTCGCCGCCCTCGATGCGCGTCAGCAACTGATACAGCCACCCGGACCCCTCACGGCACGGCGTGCACTGCCCGCAGCTCTCGTGCTTGAAGAACCGCGCGATGTTCCGCGCCACCGCGACCATGTCCGTGTCCTCGTCGAACACCGTCGGGCACGCCGTGCCCAGACCCAGCACGTTGTACTTGCGCCCTATGTCGAAATCGAGCTCGGCGTCGTATTGGTCCGTGTCCAGTATGCCCATGGAGACCCCGCCGGGGATGGCAGCTTTGAACTTCTTGCCCCCGCGGATGCCGCCGCAGAATTCCTCGACGAGCGTGCGCAGCGGGATGCCCAGCTCGCACTCGAACACGCCCGGGTTCTCGACGTGCCCGGACACACCCATGAGCTTGGTCCCGTAGCTCGGCGGCCCGCCGATGCTCGACTCCACGCCCTGCTCGGTGAACGCCTTGGCGCCCTCTTCCATGATGTACGGCAGGTGCGCCAGCGTTTCGACGTTGTTGATGATCGTCGGGCGGCCGAAGAGGCCCTTGATCGCGGGGAAGGGCGGCTTGACCCGCGGCCACCCGCGCTTGCCTTCGATCGCCTCGAGCAGCGCCGTCTCCTCGCCGCAGATGTAGGCGCCCGCGCCGCGGTGCACGTAGCAGTCCGCGACGAACGGGTCCGCCGAGCCGTTACCGCTCTGGTTGATCAGCCCCTTGTCGCCGAAGATCCCGTTGGCATACGCCTCGCGGATCGCGTCCTCGACGACGTGCGTCTGGTGGTGGTACTCGCCGCGGATGAAGACGTACGCCTTGGTCAGGCGGCAGGCGTACATGCAGATCGCGATGCCCTCGAGCATGGCGTGGGGGTCAAAATCGAGCAGCAGCCGGTCCTTGAACGTGCCCGGCTCGGACTCGTCCGCGTTGATCGCGAGGTACCGCTCGCCGCCATCGGGGGCGGGGAGGAACGTCCACTTGACGCCGCAGGGGAACCCCGCGCCGCCGCGCCCGCGGAGCATGGACGCCTTGACCTCGGCGGTCACGTCCTCGGGCTTCATGGTCAGGGCCTTGCGGAGCCCCTGGTACCCGCCGGTCTTGACGTATTCGTCGTAGGAGACGATGTGCCGATCCCGGATGTGCCCGAACGGGGCGGTGGGGATCCGCTTGAGCAGGTGGTGCTGGGTGAGGGTGTTCTGGTAGGTCTTCTTGGGCATGGGCTTCCTCGGGTCGGGGGCATCGTAGGGGTTCGGGGTGCCGGCGCCGAGGCGCGGGGGTCGGGCGGTTCTCGGGCCCAAGGTCCCCGCGTGGGCCCGCCCCCGCCCCGCACATGCCGCACGACAGAGCGAGCCGTCCCAGGTGCGGGCCGGGTCTGCGCGATTGGCGTGACACCGCCCACGCCCGTGGCACCCTGAAGCGCCGCCGCCCGCGTCGCCGGGCCGGTCTCAGAGAGGGAGCCTCAGATGAAGACCCGCCCGATCGCCGCCGCCCCGGTCGCTGCAATCAGTCTCCTCGCCGCCGCCGGCCTGCCCGCCGCTGCCGACTCGCCCCTCCCCCCGGTCGAGTACCGCACCATGGACGGCTCGGGCAACAACCCCAACGACCTCTCGATGGGCACCGCCGGGTCCATGCAGATCCGCATGACCGACCCCAACTACGCCGACGCGACCGGCGCGATGCGCTACGGCCCCGACGCCCGCGCCATCTCGAACACCATCGGCGTGCAGTCCGCGTCGGGCAACTCGAGCGACCTCTCGGCCATGTTCTGGCAGTGGGGCCAGTTCATCGACCACGACATGGTCCTCACCCACGGCGGCGGCGCGTTCGCCCCCATGTTCGCCCCCGCGGGAGACCCCGTCTTCCCCGCCGGCGCGATGATCCCCTTCTCCCGCTCGGGCGCCACCCCCGACGGCACCGGGATGAACCAGTACGCCAACCACATCACCGCCTTCATCGACGGCTCGGGCATCTACGGCTCGGACGACGCGCGGGCCGACGCCCTCCGCTCCTTCTCCGGCGGGCGCCTCGCGATGGACGCCAACGGGTACATGACACGCAACACCGGCGGCATGGAAAACGCTAACGACGGGTTCCTGCCCGACAACACCCTCTTCCTCGCCGGCGACATCCGCGCCAACGAGCAGGCCGGGCTGACCGCGCTGCACACCGTCTTCGCCCGCGAGCACAACACCTGGGCCGACCGCCTCGCCGCTGAGAACCCGACGTGGGACGACGAGCAGGTCTACCAGGCCGCCCGTAAGATCGTGGGCGCCGAGGTGCAGGCGATCACGTACAACGAGTGGCTGCCCGCCATGCTCGGCGACGATTTTATGGGCGACTACTCCGGGTACGACTCGTCCGTGGACGCGGGCATCTCGCTCGAGTTCTCGACCGCCGCGTTCCGGTTCGGGCACACCATGCTCAACGAGGAGCTGCTGCGCCTCAACGCGGACGGGACCGCGTTTGATGGCGGGAACCTCACCCTCCACGAAAACTTCTTCAACCCCTCGACCATCATGGGCGACGGCGCCCTCGAAGCCCTGATGCGCGGCATGTCCGCCCAGGAAGCCGAGGAGCTCGACACCCAGATCATCGGCGGCGTCCGCAACCTGCTCTTCGGCGACCCCGGCAACGGGGGCATGGACCTCATGGCCGCCAACCTGATGCGCGGGCGCGACCACGGCATCGGCTCGTACAACGACGTGCGCGAATCCATGGGGCTCGAACGCGTCACCGAGTGGTCGCAGATCACGTCCGACGACGAGCTCGCCGCCTCGCTCGCGACCCTGTACCGCTCGATCGACAACCTCGACGCGTGGGTGGGCCTGGTCGCCGAGGACCACCTCGCCGGCGCCGCCGCGGGCGAGACGCTCTCGCTCGTGCTCGCCGAGCAGTTCGAGCGCCTCCGCG
>BQJQ01000131.1 GCA_021604785.1 Phycisphaeraceae bacterium | reverse complement strand
GGGCTCGGGCCAGCCGTACGCCGCAAAATACGAGCGGGTAGACCTCTCGCAGGTCGCGGCCAAGACGCGCCATATGCCGCCCGAGTTCATCGACGGCCGCCACGACGTGACGCGCGCGTTCCTGGATTACTGCCGCCCGCTTGTGGGCGAGCTGCCGCTGTACGAGCGGCTGTAGCAGGCAACGAGGCCACGCCGGTCAGCCGCGAGACACAACGACGATGTTGTAGAGCTGCCAGAACATCATGTTCGCCGCGATGATTATGAACGCCGCCGTGCCGACGATCACGATCCATCGCGCGGCCGCGCGCGTGCGCCATAGGCGCGCCACAAACAGCGTCGCGGAGATGAGCAGCACCAGGCCCATGAGCTGGGTGATCGCGATGCGAGCCGAGTCCCACCACGACATCGCGCCGACGCTGACGCCCTCGACGAGCGCGAGCATGACTGCGGCGTGCCACACGCCACCGATCAGCGTCGTCAGGGCGAGCGTGAACGCGGGGAGCGCGACGAGCAGGCGGGCCCACCACGCGGCGAGGATCGGGCGGCCGCCCTCGCTGACGCGGAACAGCGTGGCGCACTCCGGACACGCGGTTCCGTTCCCGTCGCGCCGGTTGTACCCGCACCTCGGGCACGCGACGTCGCGCCCTTGTAGGTAGACCCGCGCGATCTCGTCATCGCACGCGGGAGTGATGCTGGGCGTCGGCGGCACGCCTGGCGTTGGCTCGCTCATCGCCCGAGGGCACCCGGCAGGCGACACGATCGAGGACGCCCGCCCGTCCATCAGAAACCCGGAGACAGGAACGTGACCGCATACAGCAGCACCGTCGCGGCGACCATCACGATCCCCGCGGTGCGGATGCGCCGCACGTCCGCAGCGTTCACCTCGCCCGAGCGCAGCCGCCGACGCGTGACGCGGTAGCCCCAGAACCCGCACGCCATGGGCAGCGCGAAGAGCGCGCCGAGGGTCGTAAATATCACGATGTCCTCCGCGCTCACCCCCCACGAGCGGCTGAGCAGCGCGAGGATGACCACGAGCGCCGTGCCCGGCACACCCATCGCCAGCATCGAGCCGAAGAGCCACCCCGCCGCGACGCGCCCGGCCCGCGCGGCCTGCAGCCCCCCGGGGGCGAGGGTCAGCGCGTGCCCGCACTCCGGGCACGCCGCCTCGCGCCCGTCGCGCCGGTTGTACCCGCACTTGGGGCAGGGGGCGTCCCGCCCGCGGAGGTAGACCCGCGCGATCTCGTCGTCGCCCGCAGCGGTCACCGGTGCTGGTGTCGGTGCGCCTGGCGTTGGCTCGTACATCCCCCGAAGGTACCCTGCCACGCGATGGATGGGAACCCGCCCGAGTTCGAGCCGCGCCCGATCACAACCCGCGACGGGCGGGCCCTCACGCTCCGCGCCGCGGCGCCCTCTGACGCCCCGGCCCTGCGGTTGCTGTACATCGAGCTGAGCGAGACGAGCGAGTTCGGCGTCATCGAGCGCGACGAGGTGATGCCCGACGAGCCGCTGCGCGAGTCCGTGGAAGAAGGCAGCGCCAAGGGGTGGCTGTGGATCGTCGTGGAGGGGGCGCCGGGGTCGATCGTGGGCGATTGCATCGTCCGCCCGGAGAAATATCGCAGGCTGGCGCACAACGCGACCATCGGGCTCGGGCTCGCCGACGGGTGGCGAGGCGTCGGGCTCGGGCGCGCGGTCATGGACGCGAGCATCGACTGGTCCCGCGCGCACCCGGCGCTCCGGCGGCTCGAGCTGCAGGTGTTCGCGAGCAACGCGCCGGCGATCGGGCTCTACGAATCGCTCGGGTTCGAACGCGAGGGGCGCCACCCCGATCGCGTGGTCATGCCCGGCGGGCGCGCGATCGGTGAGATCCGCATGGCGCTCGACGTCGCGCCCTGAGCGCACGAAAAAGCCCGGGGATCGGGATCCCCGGGCCTTTGGTTTGCGGTGTGTTCGCGATCAGCGGGTCAGCCGCCGGCGTCGGCGTGGCCCTTGCGGGTGTAGGTGATCTTGCCGTGCAGGTTCCACTCGCCATCGATGAGGTCGTACATGGAATCGGTGAACTTGTTGTCACCGTGCCACTCGGACACCATCTTCATGGTCTCTTCGCCCTCGGGCCCGGTCATGGTGCCCATCATGATGAGCTTGTTGCCGTCGGACGACATGGTCCCGGTCTGCGAGTAGATCCCCGTGCTCATCGAGTCGATCCACGTCGAGACGTAATGGCCCGCGCCGTTGTCGTAGCCCATCAGTGCGTGCCCGTCGAAGGGCATGCCCATCATGTCGTCCATGTGGTAGTGGCTCTTGAAGTAGCGTCCGCCGAGGATGGGTTGGGTCTTCATCCAGCCCGTGCCCTCCATCGCCGGGGCGTTGGGGTCCATCTTGAACCAGGTCGTGGCGCTCCACTCGCCGACCGACTTGGCGAGCATCTTGTGCTGCTCGCCCGGCGCACCGAGCTTCATCCAGGCTTCCATCTCGGCCATCGCTTCGGGCGTCATCTCGGGCTGCCCGCCCATGGCGTCCTTGGCGGCGTCCTGCCCGCGTTGGACGTAACCGTCCGCGGTTTTCTTCAGCGCGTTCTTCGCGTCCTCGGGCCCTGCCCCGATCACGAACGCCAGCGAACCCGTACACACCGCGCCCGCGACAAACGCGGCGACCGTCATCTTCTTCGACATGACTGCTCCTTTGTGGCTCTGTGCGATCCGGACGCCTCTCGCGACCCGGCCGCGTGTGCATCCCCCGGCCCGCCGCTCCCCGGCGGGTCCGCCGCGCGAGTCCATCACCCGCCAGCAGCACCCAGTATGACGTTTCTTTCCGGCCGTTGCGAGCCCGAAACCAAAAATGTTTGCTATTTGATCGGTAATTTTGCCGTGCCAGGCAACGAACGGGACCTTCACTCGCCCGGTTCAGGGGATACGCGCTCCGTGATTTCCAGCCCGAACGCGCCGAGCTGCGGGTACTCCGTCGTCCCCGACGTGATCACCCGCAGCGACCGGAGCCCGAGCCCGCGGAGGATCTGAGACCCGACGCCGTACTCGAGCATCGCCGCCCCGATCGACCCGCCCGGGCGGTCCTCGTCGCTGGTGCCGTGCGGCCGAGTGAGGCGCTGGGAGAGCCCGTCGCCCGTGCCCGAGGGGCGGAGGTAGACGATCGCGCCGCGCCCTTCGCGCTGGATCATCCGCATCGCCGCGCGGAGCGTGTCGCCCGTGGACGAGCCCGCCGCCGACCCGGATTCCAGGTCGCCGAAGATATCCCCCAGCAGGTCCCGCCGGTGCACGCGCACGAGCGTGGGGTCGGCGGTCTCGATCGGCCCACCGCCCGGCGTCAGATCGCCCACGCCGCCCACCGTCAGCGCCAGGTGGGGCAACGGGTCCACGAGCGTTCGGAACGCGATCAGGTTGAACGCGCCCTCGGGCGTGCGCACCGTCGTGCCCGCGAGCGGTTCGATCCGCTCAACGATCGTCGAGCGCGTCAGCCGGTGCTCGATGATCTGCTTGATCGAGCACATCTTGAGCGTGTGCTTGGCGCAGAATTCCGCGAGGTCGGGCAGCCTGGCCATCCGCCCCTCGGGGTGGACGATCTCGATGCCCACGCACGCCGGCGTCAGCCCCGCGAGCCGGCACAGGTCCACGATGCCCTCGGTGTGCCCCGTGCGGACCAGCACGCCGCCGTCGCGTGAGCGCAGCGGGTTGATGTGCCCGGGACGCACGAAGTCATCGGGCCCGGTGCCCGGGTCGATGAGCATGCGGATGGTGCGCGCCCGCTCATGCGCGCTCACCCCGGTCGTAAACCCGTGCTTGGGGTGCCCGTCCACCGACACCGTCAGCGGCGTCCCCCGGGCCGACGTGTTCACCGGGGCCTGCCCGTGCAGGTCCACCCGGTCGCAGTCGGCTTCGGTCAGCGAGACGAACATGTACCCCGTCGCTTCCTTGAGCATGAACATGACGGCTTCGGGCGTCATGAACTCGGCGGGCAGGATGAGGTCCCCCTCGTTCTCGCGGTGCTCGTCGTCGGTGACCACGACCATCCGCCCGGCGCGGAGCTCGTCGAGGATCTCGGGGATCGTGCTGAACGGGGCGTCGGGCATGGGCGGGTATGGTAGAAACCCGCCGGCACCGACCGCGTAGGGTTGCCCATGAACGCACGAAAGACCCGCGTCGCCCTCGGATCGCTCCTGCTCGGCTCCGTGCTCGCGCTCGCGGGCGGGTGCTCGGCGGGTCCACTGCCCGATGGTCACTACCTCCTCTCGCTCGAGTCGGGCTCGGGCGCGGCGCCGCGGATCGAGACGTCGTTCGAGCTGACCACCGAGGGCGCGGCTCCGAACCTGCGCTCCCACGCGGTCATCCACAACGGGCCCGAGCGGATCGAGGTGCCCGTGGTCGAGCGCACGCGCCGGTCGGTCACGCTCGGGTTCCCGCACTACGACTCGGAGCTGACGCTGCGGTCGGTTCGCCCCGCCGACGAGCGCGCCGTGGCAGAGGGGGCGTGGCGCATCAACCGCGGCGCCTCGGGCGTCGCCGAGCTGCCCGCCCGCGCCGTGCCCGTGGGCTGGGTCACCGGCACGCGCCGCCCCGCGATCGTCGCGGACCGCGATGCCGAGCAGACGGTATCGGGGCGATGGGCGATCGAGTTCGAGCGTTCGGGCCCGGCGGTTGGCGTTTTCGAGATCGACCGCTACGGCGCCGCGACGGGCACCGTCCTCACGCCCACGGGCGATTACCGCTACCTCGCCGGGCGCTACGAGCCGACGCTGCGTGAGTGGGGCCCGCGCGACCCGATCCGCGACGACGACATCGTGGGCAAGCTCGAGCTGTCCACGTTCGACGGCGCGCACGCGTTTGCGATCGTGGGCGACCGCCGCCGCGATGGGCGTCTGGCGGGCGTGTTCATCTCGGGATCGTGGTGGGCCGAGGGGTGGTCCGCCCGCAAGGACTCAACCGCAGCCTTGCCCGACGCGTTCGCCGAGACGATCGCGTCCGACCCCGGTGCTCTGGGTGGGCTGATCTTCCGAGACACCGCCGGCGCCGAGCGCGCCGTGGTGGATGTGCTCAACGAACAGGGCGGCACGGTTCGGCTCGTTGAGCTGTTCGGCACATGGTGCCCGAATTGCGCCGATGCTGCGGACGAGCTGGTTGAGTTGCGCGCGCGGTACGCCGACCGCGGGCTCACGGTCCTCGGCGTCGCGTTCGAAGCGACACCCGACTTCGACCGCTCCGCCCGACAGGTCGGTGTGTACCAGGATCGCCACGGCGCGGACTGGCCCGTCCTCATCGGCGGCACCCGCGACAAAGCCGAAGCGACCCGCGTTTTCCGCGTGCTCGACAAGGTCCGCTCGTACCCGACGATCCTGTTCTTGAACGAGCGTAACGAGGTGGTCGCCGTCCACACCGGGTTCTCCGGGCCCGCGACGGGCGAGGCGTACCGCTCCCAGCGCGCCCGGTTCGAGGAGATCATCGAGGGCATCCTCGGCGGCTAGCCCGGGCGTAGTCTTGGGCATGCCCATGGAAATCACACCAGACCGGTGGCGCGCCACCGGCGAGTACCTCGACACCGTCTTCGGCGAGCAGGACGACCAGCTCGCGACGCTCATGCCCCGCGCCGTCGCGGCCGGCGTGCCGGATATTGCCGTATCACCGTCCGTCGGGCGATTGCTCACCTTGCTCGGGCAACTCGCGGGCGCGCACACGATCGTCGAGGTCGGCACGCTCGCGGGGTACTCGGGCATCTGGCTCGCCCGCGGGCTCGCCGAGGGGGGCAGGCTCATCACCATCGAGCCCGAGCCGGCGCACGCGGATTTCGCAGCGGCCGAGTTCATCGCCGCGGGAGTCGCCGATCGCGTCGAGATCCGGCGTGGGTACGGGCTTGACGTGCTCCCTGAACTTGTGCGCACGATGGGCGCCGGCTCCGTCGGGCTCGTGTTTCTGGACGCGATCAAGACCGAGTACCCGGACTACCTGCCCTACGCGACCGAGCTGCTCCGCCCGGGCGGGCTGCTGGTGGCCGACAACGCGCTGGGTTCGGGCTCGTGGTGGATCGATGCCAAGCCCGGCGAGAGCGCCGAGCGCGACGCGGCGGACGAGTTCAACCGGCTCGTCGCTGCGAGCGACGAGTACGAAGCGGCGTGCGTGCCGATCCGCGAGGGTGTCACGATCGCGCGCAAGCGCGGGTGATCCGCGCCCCGGTCAGATCCGCTCGACGGTTTCGACCACGCCGTCGCGGACGGTGATCGCGACTTGCTCGACGACCTCGCGTTGCGAGTGCCCCCCGAAGATGAGGAAGACCGACCCCGAGCCCTCGGTAACGCGCCGCCACCGGTAGACGAGCCGCTCGGCGCCGTCGTCGAGCACGCTCCGCGATGTAGGCGGCCCGAGCTTCTGCTCCACCTGGGCGCCCGTCGTCTCGCCCGGGCGGATCTCGAACAACGCCTCGCGGTCCACATAGGCGCCGGTGATGCGGGTCTCCGAGCCCGACGTGATCAGGCACCCGCCCGAGAGGAACGCGGCCCCCACGGCCGGCACGAGCACAAGTCGAGACACGCGACGGGGGCGGTGGATCGGTCTGGGCACGGGTGTCTCCTCTTGGTGTGGGCGGCGCCGCGCCCGGGCGAGTCTACCCGGGCACCGCCGATTGGCTGCGACGGCTGACACCCGCGTCCTGATCTTGCGCGACCAGCGGCACTCCGGACGCCCCTAAACTCTTGCCATGACACGCTACGACGAGTTTCAGACGTTCCGGGCCGAGCTCAACGAGAAGATCCTCGCGCGCGGCACGCTCTCGACCAAACGATTCTTCACCCTCGACGAGAAGGTCTACGAGCCCGGGGCGTTGGCGCGCAAGGACAAGGAACTCCTCGGGCTCGTCGCGAGCCTCGTGCTCCGGTGCGACGACTGCGTCGCGTACCACATCGACCTGTGCGTCACGCATGGGTGCTCGGACGATGAGATCTTCGAGACGCTCGACATCGGGCTGGTGGTGGGTGGGTCGATCGTGATCCCGCACCTCCGCCGGGCGGTGGCGTTCCTGGAGGAGTGCCGCGGGCAGGCCTGATTCATTCCGGACGCCCGGGATGCCGTTTTCACGCGCGAAGACGCCCGAGAACGCGGGTTTACCCCGCAGGGCTTGATCCCCGCGGCGATTCCGCGATGATGTCCTCAGCGGGCGTGCAGGCCCGCGGCCCCGTACCGAGGAGTTTGAGATGTCACGACGGACCACCGCCGCGCTGGGCGCGATCGCTTTCGCCGCCACCATCACGCACGCCCACCCCTACGGCTGGCGCATCGGGCAGGACAGCTCGGGCGAGATCACCGTGGATTTCCTCTGGGCCCAGACGCACAAAGCCTGGACGACCGACCCCGGGTTCGACGGCATCATCGACCAGAACCTCAACTTCGAGGAGTGGCCCGTCCCGAACCCCGCGATCGACCTGAACCCGATCGAGACCGGGTCCAAAATCGTCATCGAGATCACCTCGTTCGACACAGGCGTCTTCTTGTGGGACCCGGACGACGTGGGCGCCGCCCCGCTGTCCAGCGCCGGCGAGCAGTACTCCATCGGCACCGGCGGCACCAGCTTCCTCCGAGGCGCGATCTGGAACATCGACCACACCACGCCCGGCTTCGACGCGAACAAGGGCATCTGGGAAGCGTCCTTCGTCTTCAAGGACCTGTCCGGGCAGATGGCCGACTCGCAGGAGTACACGTTCCTGCTCGAGTCCGCAGCCGTGCCCGCGCCGGGCGCCGCGGGCACGCTCGCCCTCGTCGGCCTCGCCGCCACCCGCCGCCGACGCCGACGCCGGTGACGATTCCTCCCTCTCCCCGCCGGGGAGAGGGTGGGGTGAGGGGTCTTCGCGGCGATCGTGGGCGCCGGGGTAGTCTTCCCCGATGCCCGCCCCGCCCGACCCATCCCGCGTGAGCGAGCGCGACGCCGCCCTGGCGATCGTGCGCCGGCTCCGCGCCGAGGGCCGGACCGCCTACCTCGCCGGCGGGTGCGTCCGCGACGAGCTGCTCGGCGCCACGCCAAAGGACTACGACGTCGCGACGGATGCCCGCCCGGACACGATCCAGGCCATCTTCACCC
>BQJQ01000130.1 GCA_021604785.1 Phycisphaeraceae bacterium | reverse complement strand
TGCGGACACCCGGCGGTTCGTGCACCTGCACCTTCACTCGGAGTACTCCCTCCTCGACGGCGGGAACCGGCTCGACAAACTCGTCGCCCGCGTCAAAGAGTTGGGGATGGACTCGGTCGCCGTCACCGACCACGGCAACATGCACGCGGCGATCAGCTTCTACGACAAGGCTCGGGCCGCGGGCATAAAGCCGATCCTGGGCGTCGAGGCGTACGTCGCGCAGGGCGATCGGCGCGACCGGACGTACACCGGCGCCTCCGACGGCGGGTACCACCTCGTGCTGCTCGCGGAGAACCTGACCGGGTGGCAGAACCTCCTGTACCTGTGCTCGGAGGCGTACCTCAACGGGTTCTACTTCAAGCCCCGCATGGACCGCGAGGTCCTTGAGTCTCACAACTCGGGCCTGATCGCGATCAACGGGCACCTGGGCAGTGAGCTCGGCGAGCACCTGCTCGCGATGGAAGCGAACAACGACCGCGCCGGGTGGGACCGCGCGATCGAGACGTGCGAGTGGCACAAACGGGTCTTCGTGGACGAGGGCACGGGCCCGCGATTCTACGTGGAGATGCAGAACCACGTCCACGAGCAGAACATCATCAACCCGCACCTCATCAAGCTTGCGCGCGAGATGGACCTGCCGCTGGTCTGCGACAACGACAGCCATTTCTTACGCGCCGAGGACCACGACGCGCACGACACGCTCATCTGCATCTCGACGGGCAAGTTCAAGTCCGACGAAGCGCGGATGCGGTACACCCCCGAGCTGTACGTCAAGAGCCCGGAAGAGATGGTCGCGCTCTTCGAGGCGCCCGAGTTCAACAACGAAGAGACGGGCGCCGCGGGCATCGAGGCACTGGCGAACACGGTCAGGATCGCCGACCGGTGCAACGTCGAGCTGCCCGACGATGAGAACCACGCGCCGGTCGTGGTCGTCCGCGTTCCCACAGCGGACAAGCTCCCGCGCTACGACGAGCCCCGGTTCGACAACGACCTGACCGCGTGGTTCAAGGCGTACTGCGCCGCGTTCGAGCTCGAGCCCGCCAACGACCCGGGGCTCGACCAGGCGAGCCTGACCAAGGAGTGCGACGAGGCGCTGCGCCTGCTCGCCGAAGCGGGCATGGTCTGGCGGTACGGGCCCGACATCATGAGGTCGCGCCACGAGCTGATCGAGGGCGCCGACGACGAGCCCGAGGGCGCGAGCGAGGACTGGAAGAAGTGGGCGCGCCTGAACCGCGAGCTCAAAATCCTCGCGGACAAGCTCATTTCCGCGTACTTCCTGATCGTGTGGGACTTCGTCAACTGGGGGCGCCAGCGGGGCATCCCCGCGATCGCGCGCGGCTCGGGCGTGGGCACGATGGTCGGGTACGTGCTCGGGCTGTCCAACGCCTGCCCCGTGCACTACGGCCTGCTCTTCGAGCGCTTCACCGACCCGGACCGGACGGAATACCCCGATATTGATATCGACCTCTGCCAGGACGGGCGGGGCGAGGTCATCAACTACGTCCGCGACAAGTACGGGCACGTCGCGCAGATCATCACGTTCGGAACGCTCAAGGCCCGGGCCGCGATCCGCGACGTCGGCCGCGTGCACGAGCTGTCGTTGCCCGAGACGGACAAGCTCGCCAAGCTCATCCCCGAGCAGCTGGGCATCACGCTCGACCGCGCGCTCGAGGAAGAGCCCGACCTCAAGGACTGGTACGACAAGGACGCGAACGTCCGCCGGATCATCGACACCGCGCGGACCATCGAGGGGCAGGCGCGCCACGCGAGCGTGCATGCCGCGGGCGTCATCGTCGCGACGCGCCCGCTTCACGAGGTCGTCCCGCTCTACAAGGCATCGGGCGCGGGCGAGCACGAGGTCGTCACCCAGTGGGACGGGCCGACGTGCGAGAAGATGGGCCTGCTGAAGATGGATTTTCTGGGGCTGCGCACGCTCTCGATCGTCGAGCGTTGCCGCCAGATGATCACGAAAACCCTGCCAGAACAGGCGATCTGGGACGCGACCGGCCGCACCAAAGCCGACGGCGGCCCGCACCCTCTCGACCTCGACCGTCTCGGGTACACCGATCAACGCGTGTTCGACATGTTCAAGCGCGGCGACACCACCGGCGTCTTCCAGTTCGAGTCCGGCGGCATGCGGCGCCTGCTCGTCGAGATGAAGCCCGACCGCCTCGAAGACCTCATCGCCGCCAACGCCCTCTTCCGCCCGGGCCCGATGGACCTGATCCCGGACTACAACCGGCGCAAGCACGGCCAGGACGAGGTGCCCACGGTCCACCCGATCGTCGACCACTTCACCGCCGAGACGTACGGCGTGATGGTCTACCAGGAACAGGTCATGCAGATCGTCCACGAGCTGGGCGGCATCCCGCTGCGCAGCGCGTACACGCTCATCAAGGCGATCAGCAAGAAGAAGGCGAAGGTCATCAACGCCAACCGCCCGAAGTTCGTCGAAGGCGCGGGCAAGAAGGGGCTGGCCGCCAAGGACGCGGAGAACCTGTTCGAGCTGATCCTCAAGTTCGCCGGCTACGGGTTCAACAAATCGCACTCGACCGGGTATGCGATCGTCGCGTACCAGACGGCGTACCTCAAGACGTACTTCCCCGCGCACTACATGGCCGCGTTCCTGACGTTTGAGTCGCAGGCGCAGAAGATCGCGGACTGGATCCCGTATCTCGAGGACTGCCGGCGGACGCGCGTCATCGACCCGAAGTCCGGCGATGTGGTCAAGCAGGGCATCGAAGTGAAGCCGCCGGACGTGAACCTGTCGCAGGCTGATTTCTCGGTGGTGTACCTTGAAGATGAGGAACCCAGAGCCGACGGCGGGCACATCCGCTTCGGCATGAAGGCGATCAAGGGCGCCGGCGCCAAGGCGATCGACGCGATCATCAAGGAGCGGGATCATGGATCTGCGGCCGGCGATCAGGTGTCGGAAGGAGCCCCGAGCGCGAGCGACGGGCCGAGCACGCTGCGCGTGCCGTACACGTCGCTCTTCGACTTCTGCGAGCGCGTCCCCCCGGGCACGGTGAACAAGGCGACGATCGAGGCGCTCGTCAAGTCCGGCGCCTTCGACGCGGTACACACGCGCGACGAGCGGGCGGCGATGGTCGCGTCGATCGAGCAGGCCGTCAGCGCCGGGCAGAAGGTCGCGGCGGACAAAGCCGCGGGCCAGGGCGCGCTCTTCGGGTTTGGCGGTGGGGGGGACGAGGCCGAGTCCGCCGCTGCGCCGCCCGCGGACCCACCCCTGGCGCGCGCCGACGCCTGGTCCGAAGCCGAGATGCTCGCGCAAGAAAAGGAAACCCTCGGCTTCTACGTATCAAGCCACCCCCTCGTCGCGTGGCAGGCGTGGGCGCGCACGTTCACGGGCCTCAACGCCGAGAAGCTCAAGGGCGAGCCCACCGACAAGCGCGTCATCCTCCCGGCCCTCGTCTCGTCGGCCCGCATCATCGTCACCCGCAACGGCCGCACCGCGGGCCAGAAAATGGCGATCCTGACCGTCGAGGACCTGACCGGGCAGGCCGAGGCGGTGATGTTCCCGTCCGTCTACACACAGTTCGGGCACCTGGCCGAGGAGGGCACCGCTGCGTTCGTGCTCGGCCGCGTGGACCGCGGCAGGGGAGACGCTCAGATCGTCGTCGATCGGCTCGTCCCCATCGAGGGGTGCCCGCTCGAGAAAGGCCGCGTCCGCGTCATCGTCCGCTCCGAGCGCGTCAACGGCTCGGGCCCCGCGGTGCTCGCCCAGGTCGCGAGCGTCATCGAGTCTCAGCCGCCCGTGCCCAGCGACCTCGAAGACCACGGCGAGCGTCCCCGCCCCGTCGAGCTGGTCGTCGAGACCGACGCCGCCTGGATCGCGATGGAGCCCGGGCGAGCCAAGTCGGTGCGTCTGGACCCCCCGCTGGTCGCCGAACTGACCGGGTGCCTGGGCGAGGGCTCGGTCACCCTCACCGGCGGCATGTCCGTCGAGCTCAACAAGGACGATCGGCGCCAGAAGTACGCGTCAAAGGGTGCGTAACCGGCCCCTCGAGGTGTACACACGCACTCAATCGTCAATCTCGAGGGCGCGCGGCGTGATCTTGATCGTCATCGGTTCGCCATCGCGGGTGATCTTCAGCTTCAGGACAGCCCCGTTCTCAACGCTGTCACGGATGACTTCGAGCGGGTGGGTGTCGAAGTCGAACGGCGTGCCGTTCGCACTGATGAGCACGTCGCCCGACCGCAGCCCCGCGTCGTGCGCGGGGCGCCCTGCGGGGACCTCCACCGCGGCGATCACGTCGCCCTCGGGCCCCTCCTCGAGCCCGAACGTGATGCCGATCGAATAGCGCGCCGTCGGGAAGTCGGTGACGAGTTCTTCGAACGCAAGTCCGAGCGGCTCGAGTGCGTACCCGTCGGTTTGGCTCATCGGGTTGGACGTGTTGCAGTTCACGTAAAACCGGTCGCCCGGGCCGTAGTTGTACATGGTCTCGAACCCGTACATGTTGCCGTTGGCGTACACGCCGCTGGACGGGTAGAGCTCGACGACGCCCTCCGAGAGCAGCACGCCCGTGTCGATCGCGGTGTGGAATTTGTACAGATCCCCTGTGGTGCCGACCATGCCGCCGGATCCCATGACGAGCCAGGACGTCGCGCCCCAGTGGGGCGGGGAGTTGATCTCACCCCAGGACCGGAACCCGTACCCGATCGCGGCGGTCTCGCCCTCAAAAGCGTCGCCGTGGCACCCGGTGCGCGTCATGCCGGCGGGCCCGAGGATGTGCTCGCGGACGTACTCGGGGTACGTCTGCCCGCTGGCGACTTCGACGACCCCGGCGAGCACGCCCCACGCCCAGTGCGAGTGCTCCCGCCCCGTGCCCGGCAAGAACCGGAGTTCCGCGTGGCGCGTCCGCTCGATGAACGCGTCGCGCGCGAGCGGGGAATGGTCCGGGCTTTCGTCGAGCGCGGGGTCGTTCGGGAAGTCGGGCAGCCCCGAACGACCCGAACGCAGGTGCTCGAGCGTGATCCGCGCGTGCCCGCCCTCGAACCCGTCGAAGTACTTCGTGATGGGGTCAGCGAGGTCCAGCTTGCCCTCGTCGAGCAGCTGCAGGATGGCGACGTGCGTGAAGTCGATCGGGGTCGAGCCGAGCGCGAAGATCGTGTCGGGCGTGTTGGGGATGCCCCGCTCGCGGTCGGCCAGGCCGTAGCCCTTATTCAGGAACACCTCGCCGTCCCTGATGAGCAGGACGGCCCCGGCGAACCCCTTCGCTTCCTCCGCGGCGATCACCCCCTCGATGCCGCCCCACGTGGGCTCGGGCTGGGCGAGCGCGGAAGCCGCCGAAACAGCGAGGACCGCGGCGGCGCGTTGGGCGATGATGTTCATGCGTTATCTCCTTTGGTCTGCATCCCCGGGACGCGCCGCGATGGGTGTCCGGGCATCTTATTTCAAAATAGTTTCTTCTGTTGAAATTTGGGGTAGGATCTGCCGTGGGCACCGAGTTCGAGATCAGGACAGTCAGGCAGCTGCGGGCGCTGACGCCCCCAGCCCGCCGGGAGGTCGTCGAGGCGCTCCTGGACCGCGCCCGCGGCGGCGAGGGGGTGCCCGCCCGCGAGATCGCCGTGCGGGCCGGGCTCAGCATCGAATCCACGCACTACCACCTCGGGGAGTTAGCCAAGATCGGGATCCTCAAAGAGGTCGGCCAGCGCCCAACCGGGGCCAGGCCCGAAAAACTCTTCTCGCTCACCTGCGATCGGATCGAACTCAAACGCGGCAAGCGCAGCCCGGCTTACGTCCGCGAGCTCGTGCGCGCCGTGCGGCTGATGCTGCGCCGCGCCGAACGCGAGTACGCCGACGCCTCGCCGGACGGCACCTTCGTCACCCGCCCGCGCATCGCGCGGTCGATCGCGTGGATGACACCGGAGGACGTCGAAGAGATCGCGAAGCTGAACGCGAAGATCGAGCAGATTGCGCGGGGGGCCGACAAGCGGGCCCACGACCAAGGTCTCGGCGGACGCGAGCGCGTCGCAGTTACCACGATCATCTCGCCGACAGACCGACCGAGCGAGGAAGAACAAGAACGTCGGTGACCACGCGCCCGCGTCCCCGCCGAGGGCTCACGCCCCATCCCACCTCGTGTCCAGCCCGTGCTCCACCCCCAGCAGGTCCAGCACCTTCCCCGCCACGAAATCAATGATGTCGTCCACGCTCCGCGGCAGCAGGTACAGCCCCGGGTTCGTCGGGCAGATCACCGCGCCCGCCAGCGTCAGCTGCCGCATGTTCTCGATGTCGATCAAACTCAGCGGCGTCTCCCGGTGGCAGACGATCAGCGGGCGCCGCTCCTTGAGCGTCACCATCGCGGCCCGTGTGAGCAGGTTGCTCCCCGCGCCCGTCGCCATCGCGCCGAGGGAAGTCGATGAGCAGGGGATGACCGCCATGCCGTGGTGCAGGAACGAGCCCGACGCGATCACCGCGCCGACGTTCTTATTCGGGTGGACCACCAGCCTGCGCTCGAACACCTCGCCCCAAGGCGACTCCGACAGGCGGGGCAGCAACTCGGCGAGGCTCACCCGGCGCACGCCCCGCTCGTCGAAGAGCAGGCGCTGCCCGTACTCGCTGACGACCAGGTGCACCTCGTGCCCCGCGATCAGCAGCTGCTCGACCACGCGGCAGCTGTAGTCCGCCCCGCTGGCGCCCGAGATCCCGATCACAAACCGCCGGTCCGTCTCGGCGGGCGGGCCCTCGACCCGGGCCCGCCGGCGCTCGGGGAACCCCCCGCCGCGCGCCGGGGGTGCGTCGCGTGATGTGGTCTGCGTGGGCACGGCAGACTCTAGGTGGTCGCCCGCAACGCCCCACGAGCCGCCCGATCCCGGCACGGGCCCACCCGCGGGCTTAGAGTGTGTCTCCGGGAGGCAACCACCATGGGCATCAGCGGGCGACGGGGCATCTTGGGCGGAAAAACGCGTCACACCCGTGTGTTCGCCGGCGGGGCCGCGCTGGGCGCACTGATCCCGGCGATCGCCGTGGGCGTCGCCCTCCCCCTGGGCGTCGCCGGCTGCGCAAGCTACGCGAACGTCCCCGAGCCCGAGTCCCCCGCCTCGGTCACCAGCCCCAACCGGCGCCACCCCAAGGCGGTCATGACCGCCTCGCTTCTGCGGGTGCTCCGCATCGCCCCGCCCGGCGGTCCCCGGTTCGCCGTCGCGTTGCCCGCGGGCATGACCGCCGAGAGCGCCGAGGAGATCCTCGCCGCCCTGGGCCCGGGCGCCGAGCTGGCGACCTACGCCAACGCCGACCTGCCGACGTACTCGATCGGGCGGATCTGGATCCGCTCGGGCAAGTCCAAGGTGGACGTCTTCCGCCCCGTCATCGAGCTGGGCCGGCGCGACGACGGCACCTTCGACCGCCAGGCGATTACCGTCTGGCTCGAAGGCGGCGTCGAGCCGTGGCGCGTCGTCCGCACCCAACGCTGGGAGGTCGGCGCCTTCCCGCGCCCGTACGTCGAGGCCCACCCGGGTGAATCGACCGAGCTGCAGATCCCCGACGGGTTCGAGGACGGCGATGGCGCCGAGGTCATCAACGAGGCTCCGCCGCCGCCCGCCGAGGACGCTGAGGCGATGCGCAGCGACGTGCCGCCCGAAGCCGAAGCGATTGACGAAATCACCGAGGGCGAAGGCTTCGTCGAACCCCAGCCGATGCCCGACCCGACGCCAGAGGCGCCGCCGCAGAGCGCACCCGACCGCGACGACGGCATCATCCGCATCGAATCGGTGGACCCGGGCCGGTGACCCCCGCGGCGTCCCCACCCCGGACCCCGCCCGCCGGCGTGCACCGCGCCGACCCACACGGCATGACCAATCCCAACCCCGCCGACCCCGCGCTGGCCCGCTGGCGCGGGCGCGACCTGCTCGGGCTCCACAGCACACCCGCGAACGACATCCGTGCGCTGCTCCGGCTCGCCCGCGCGCGCCGGGACGCGCCCTCGCCCGTCCTGGCCGGGCGCACCGTCGCGACGATGTTCTTCGAGGACTCGACGCGGACGCGCTCCAGCTTCGTCATCGCTGCCCAGCGGTGCGGCGCGGGCGTCATCGACCTGTCCGGCCCCGGCTCGAGCGCCTCCAAGGGCGAGACGCTCGCCGATACCTCCCGCGTCATCGAGGCGATGGGCGTGGG
>BQJQ01000129.1 GCA_021604785.1 Phycisphaeraceae bacterium | reverse complement strand
GATTTCTTCGCCCCCCAGGCCGAGTCGCGGTCCGTGCGCCTGCGGGCGGACCTGCCCGCCGCCCCCGTCATCGCCCACGCCGACGAGGGGCTGATCAAGCAGGCGGTGCTCAACCTGCTGATCAACGCGGCCCAGGCGATGGGCGAGCCCGCCGAGGGCGGCGCCCCGCGCGAGATCATCCTCCGCGCCACCGCCGTCGGCGACGACGCCCAGATCCACGTCACCGACACCGGCCCGGGCATCGACGACGCGACCCGCGCCCGCATGTTCGAGCCCTACTTCACCACCAAGTCCGGCGGCACCGGGTTGGGCCTGCCCACGACGCGCCGCATCGTCGCCGCCCACCACGGGCATATCGACGTCCACTCCGAGCCCGGCCGAGGCACAGAATTCGTCATCACGCTGCCCGCGTCTGACCCCGCGACCAATGCCTGAAACTCAGCCCGGCCCGAGCACGGACGCGATAATCTCCGCCGCGCGGGCCAGCTCGTCGCTGGTCGTCAGGACGTCCGGGCAGAACCGCACGACCCAGCGCGACCCCGACGGGCACGGCCGCGCGTCCGCATCGACGCCCCGCGCGCGCAACGCCGCGACCGCCGCCGGTCCGTCCGCCGTCGCGATGGGCACGAACGCCCCGCGCGGCTTGTCGTCCAGGGGCCCGATCCCGTGTGCCCGCAGTGCGTCGGTCAGCATCGTCTGCTGGCGCAGGTTGTACGCCCGCAGCCGCTCGATCCCGAGCGCCAGCGTCAACTCCAGCCCTGCCCGTGCCTGGTAGTACGCCAGCACCGGCGGCGTCGCCTCGAGCCACGCGTCCCCGCCCGCTGCCAAGCGCGGCTCATCGGTCCGGGAATACGAGAACGGGTCCGCCAGCGCGAACCACCCCGTGTCTGTCGTCGCCAGATCCGCCGCCCCGGGCGTGCCCGCCTCGCGAAGATGGCGCGGGTGAATGCAGAGCCAGCAGGCGCCCGGGCCGCCGCGGGTGTACTTGTAGTTGCCACCAATCATAAAGTCAGCACCGAGATCATCGAAGCTCATCGGCACTGCGCCGGCCGCGTGGTACGCGTCCACGACGACGATCGCCCCGCGCTCGTGGGCCGCCGCGATCACACGATCGAGCCCCTCGACGACCTGCCCGGTGACGAAGTAGACGGCGCTGACAACGACGAGTTTCGGGCCCGCGCCACTTGGGAGATCCCCGATTGCGCGCACGAGGTCGTCCGCCTCGAACCGCCCCCGCTCGTCGGGCTCGGCCCACGCGACGCGAGCGCGCCCGCGATGGTGGTGCATCTTGAGCACCGAGTCGATCGAGTCGAACTCGCCGCGGGTCGAGACAACCGAGATCGGCCCCTCTCCGGGGATCGCGTTGAGCACCGCCCGCAGGCCCTGGGCCGCGCTCGTCTTGGGGACCACGCAGTCCGCGCGCCCGCACCCGATGACCGCCGCGATGCGCGCCCGGTGCGCGTCGTGCTCGGGCATCCACGCGTCCCAGGCGTTGCCGAGGTGGTCGTACCAGTACCCGAGCCCCTCGCGGACGTCGGCCTCGACCGCGTCCATCGGGCGCCCGAGTGAGTGGTTCGCGAGGTAGATCTCACCCGACTCGCGCCCGCGTTCGAGCACGCGTGAGAAGAGCGGGAAAACGTGGTCCCGCAGCCCGCTCTCCGAAAGCGCTCCCGGGCCCATGGACCGCGCCGCCTCGCGGATCGCGAGCACGGTCTCGGGTGTCCGGGCTGGTTCGGTCGGCGTGTGGGTGCTCACGCCCCGAGTCTACTCGCGGATGGTGACGTTCACGCTGCCGAAGTCGGCCGAGAGGCTCGAGTGCGGCCCGTCGCCCAGGCGGGTCGTGAGCGTCCCGTTGGTGCTCATGGACTTGGTGTCCGACCCCTCGTGGCTCAGCCGCGAGCGCCCGAAGTCGGTGTCGAGCCCCAGGATCCCCGTGAACGCGGGCCCGGCGGTGAGGGTGACGTCCCCGAAGTCCGCATTGATATCCACGGGGCCGGGGTTCTCGTCGGTCAGCGTCACGTCCACGTCGCCGAAGTCGCACTCGATGGTGACCTTCCTGTGCGCACGCTCGATGGAGACATCACCAAAGTCGGCATCGATGTCCACCCACCCGAGCGGCTCGATCAGCACGACGTCTCCGAAGTCGGACGACAGGTCGATGTTGCCCTGCGCGTCGATGATGGTGACATCGCCGAAGTCGTAGTTGCCCCAGACCGAGCCGATCGCCGGGGCGCGGACGATCCAGTCGGCCCCCTCGTTCTTCCGCTTCTTGCCCTTGGGCCATTCGACGTCGAGCTCGAGGGTGTCGCCGTGCCAGGTCGGGCTGAGCACCGCATCGGCGAGGCGCTCCTCGCGGTCGGACCGGATGATCGCGACCACCGCGACCTCGCCGGCTCCTGCTTCGGGCAGGCTGGCTCGCAGGTCCTTCCACCGCGGCGCGTCATGCCCGTGGGCGGCGGCGTGGAGGGCTCCGAAGGGCGCGTCTGCGTCGATCGAGACCTCGTGCCCGGGGGCTGTCAGGACCATCGTCCGGGTCTCGTGGTACTTGGGCGGCCAGTTGGTGGACGAGCACCCGACCAGGCCCCCCGCACCGATCATCGCCGCTGCCATGCCCGCACGCTGCATCATCGTCGTCATCCCGCGCTCCTTTTGTGTCCCTTGGGACCGGAGTGGTACGGGATTGGGCGGCTGGCGTTTCAGCAGGGGTCAGAGGTGCGTGCGGACTTCCCACAATTCGGGGAAGAATCGCAAGTCGATGACCTTGCGTAGGAACGAGACGCCCGAGGACCCGCCCGTGCCGGTCTTGTACCCGATGATCCGCTCGACGACCTTCATGTGGCGGAACCGCCAGAGGGCGTACTGCTCCTCGAGGTCCACGAGCTTCTCGCACATCTCGTAGGCGTCCCAGTTGCCGTGCGGGTCGGTGTAGATCAGGCGGAGGGCCTCAACGACGCCCGGGTGCGACTGGTGGGGGGTCGAGACGTCGCGTTCGAGGACCTCGGCGGGGATGGGCAGCCCGCGGCGCGCCAGGTTCCGCAGGAATTCGTCATACAGGCTCGGCATTTCCAGGGTCTGCTCGAGGACCGCGAACGCGCGCGGGTCCGGGCGGTGCATCTCGAGCATCCGCCGGTCTTTGTTGCCCAGCAGGAACTCGACGGTCCGGTACTGGGCCGATTGGAACCCCGACGCCGACCCGAGCACGGACCGGAACTGGGAGTACTCCGACGGCGTGAGCGTCGCGAGGACCGACCATTGGTCGAGCAGCTGGGCCTGCACGTGCTTGACACGTGCGAGGACCTTGAACGCGGGCTCGAGCTCGTCGTCGCGGACGTGAGCGACCGCGGCCCGCAGCTCGTGGATGATGAGCTTGAACCAGAGCTCGGTGGTCTGGTGGATGATGATGAAGAGCAGCTCGTCGTGGTGGGCGGGGTTGGAGCGGGGGTGCTGGGCGTCGAGGAGCTTGTCGAGCCCCAGGTACCCGGCGTAGGACATGTCGCCCGAGAGGTCGGTGCGGACGCCGGCTTCGATCTCGCGCGGGTTGCTCATGCTCGTGGTCCCCTTCTGGCGAGTCTAGGTGCCGAGGGGGTGGGCCCCGGGCAGGGCCGGGCCCGGGGACGTACGATCGTGACCCAGGAGGCCCGTCCACGATGAGATTCGCGTTCAGCACCGTAGCTTGCCCGTCGTGGACGCTCGAGAGCGTCGCGCGCCTCGCCCGCGACACCGGGTTCAGCGGCGTCGAGCTGCGCACCCTCGGGCACGCCGACCCGACCCTCGCGTGCGACCCCTGCCACACGGCGGGCGAGAAGATCCGCGAGACCTTCGACGAGGTCGGCGTGGACGTCGTCGGCATCGCGACGAGCATCCGGTACGACCAGCGGGTCTGGCCGCCCATCGCCGGGCGCGCGTTTCAGGACTTTGACAAGCCGGTCCGCGAGACGCGGTCGATGATCGAGGTGGCTGCGGGCGCGGGGGCGCGGTATGTCCGCGTGTTCGGGTTCGAGTTCACCCCCAAGGAGACTCGCGAACGCGGCGCGCGCCGGGTGATCGAGCGTGCGACCGCGGCGGCGAAGTGCGCGCGCCATACCGGCGTGCAGGTCGCGATCGAGACCGCCGGCTCGTGGTCCACGGGCGAGCGATTGGCCGAGCTGCTTGGCGCTTGCACGCAGCCAGAGACGCTCACGGGGGTGTACTCGCTGCCGGTGGGTGTGGACGCGGGCGAGGAGCCCGGCGTCGGGATCGCCGCGCTGGGGTCGCACCTGGGCGCGGTGCGGGTGATGGACACCGTCGCGGGGCGCCCCGTCGCGCTGGGCCACGGCGACCAGCCGGTCGAGGCGACAGTCCGCGGGCTGGCGCGGCGTGGGTACGACGGGTGGGTCGTGCTCGAGTGGCCCAAGCTCTGGATGCCCCACCTGCCCGGGCCCGAGGCGGTGCTCGAGGACGCGGCGAACAAGCTGTACGGGTGGGTCGGCGAGGAACGGCGGGCGATGGGCGCGTCGCCCGCGATGCTCGCGAGCGCCTGAACCGACCCTGGGCGGGCGCGCACGCCCGAGCGGTGCGCATGACACACGACCGAACCAACCCGGACGACGCCGAAACGCTTGGCTCGGCGGTGGTCGACGCGTGCCGCGGTGCCGGTTTTGCAGCGGCGGGGGTCGCGTCGGTCGAGCCGACGCGGTGGGCCCGCGAGCTGCGCGCGTGGCTCGACGCGGGCAAGCACGGCACGATGGCGTGGCTGGAGCGGAACAGCGAGGTCCGCGGCGACCCCGGGCAACTGCTCGACGGCGCGCGATCGGCGGTGATGGTCGCGGACCTCTACCACGCGCGCGCGGACGGGGATGACCCGCCCTTGGCGCCCGGGGAGGGGCGGGTGGCGCGGTACGCCCGCGGGCGGGACTACCACGACACGATCAAGAAACGCCTGCACGCGTTGTGCGATGATCTGCGCGCGCAGCACCCAGGGGCCGAGTTCAAGGCGTTCACGGACACCGCCCCGGTGCTCGAGCGCGAGCTCGCGGCGCGGGCGGGCATCGGGTGGACGGGCAAGCACACGCTGACGATCCACCCGCGGATCGGGAGCTACCTGCTGCTCGGTGGGTTCGTGACGACGCTGGAGCTGGAGGCACCGAGCGAGCAGGAGATGGTGACCGATCACTGCGGCACATGCACACGGTGCATCGACGCCTGCCCGACGGACGCGATCACGCCGTACTCGGTCGATGCGCGCAAGTGCATCAGCTATCTGACGATCGAGCACCGGGCGCCGATCGACGAGGGGTACCACGCGGCGATGGGCGGGTGGGTCTTCGGGTGCGACATCTGCCAGGAGGTCTGCCCGCACAACTCGGCGCGCGAGCCGGAGCAGCTGTCCGAGGGTGGGCGCACTCGGCACCCGGCGTACGAGCCGACGCGGGACCCGGTGGACCGGTTCGACTTGCTGGAGGTGCTCGGGTGGGATGCTGAGGATCGGTCGCGGGAGCTGAGCAAGTCGGCGATGAAGCGGGCGACGCTGGCGATGTGGAAGCGCAACGCGATCATCGCGGCGGGGAACGCGTTGGCGGGGCACGAGCTTGCGGCGCTGCGCGCGCGGATCAGTGCGATCGCGGCGGATGATTCTGAGGATGAGATAGTCCGCGACGCGGCCCGCGCGGTGCTCGCCGGTCTCGGCGCGTCAGGCGGGTGATGGCTCGGTCGGGCCGCGGGTGAGCATCACAGGGAGGCGTGCGAGCAGCACAACCCCGAGCCCGGCACCGAGCCACATGTCGTGCCCGACGATGAAGCCGACCCAGTACGCGGGCGCAGCGACGACGACGGCGATCGCGAGGGCGATGAGCTTGGCGCGCCCGCGTACGCCGGTGATGCCGGCATGCCCGTCGCGGGTGGGGATCATGCAGATCCAGACGTAGGCGGGGAAGAGGAGGCCGTAGGCGGACATGAAGACGCGGTAGATGACTTCGCCGGGGAACATGTCGCCCACCATGGGGAGCATGTTCTGGAACAGCCCGGCGAGCACCGCGACGATGACCAGCGGCATGAGCAGGGCATTGGCACGCGGCGGCGCGGTCGATTGGGCGCCCTTGTCGAGGCGTTCGTGGTGGACCTCGACGGTGAAGATCGCCTGGGCGAGCAGGTGGGCGACGAGCAGCGCGCCGAGCCACGGGGCGATCTGGGGGACGGTCGCGGGGTCGTGGTCGGTCATACTCGCGAAGAGGCCGGCGTAGACGAAGGTGAGCGCGATCATCGCGGCGAAGAGGACGCCGAACCCGAGCGTGAATGCGGCGCGGGCGCCGGCGGCGGAGGTCCGCACGCGGGCGAGCAGGAATGTGCCGTCGAGGTAGGGGCACAGGGCGAAGCCGAACAGACAGACGGGCGCGAGCCAGAGGACGTCCGCGCCCGGGGCCCCGGCTCGTGCCTGGACGAAGTGGGAGGTCGCGGGTGCGATCGCGTCCGCGGGCGCGGCGAGCGCGGAGATGAGGACGCCGATGCTGATGAGCCAGATGATCGCGGCGGGCGCGCGGACCGGGCCGCGGCGGAGGAGCACGCCCAGGACGATGACCAGCGCGATCGCCCCGACCACGATCCCGAGCCACGCGGTTTGCGGCAGCAGGACGACGCCTCGGATCCACATCGCGGCCCACGCGAGCCAGTACGCGTGGAACGCGATGGTGACGACGGAGAACAGGGCGACGGCTTCGCGGTGGGTGTGCGCCAGGCGGCGGGCCTGCTCGCGCGAGCGGAGGACCCAGCCCATGGCCGCGGCGCCGAGGACGTTGGGCACGGCGAAGACGACGTAGCCCCACGCGCCGAAATCGCGGATCAACAGCACGGGCAGGAACATCCCGATGCACCACGTCCACGAGCAGGCGAGGTAGAACGCCCACCCGAGCGGGGCGAGGGGGGATCTGGTTTCGGGGGTGTCGTCCACGGGCCCGCCAGTCTACCGGCGCCGGGGTCAGGCGTTGGCCTTGCGGGCCTTCTTCTCTTTGTGGTGCGCCTTGGGCGTGACGTGGAACGTCGCGTTGACGCGGCCGACGCGTTTCTCGCGGCCGACATTGAGGCGCCCGGGCTTGACGTTGCGGTCCGGGTCCTTGGGCTTGGGCGTGGGGAGGACCTGGACGACGTTCATGATGACGTTGATGTTGAACTCGCCGCCCTCGGCGATGAGGGCCTCGACGTCGTCGCGCGGGGTGATGCGGTACTCGGCGGGGCCGAAGCAGGGGCGGAGGAACTTGTAGTCCAGGTGCTTGCAGACGACGGTGTAGTCGGCGCCGCAGAACTGGAAGACGTACGACCCGCCGGCGATCTCGGCGTTGCCCAGGAGCGCGGCGCCGGCCATCGCGTTGTACCAGTTCTTGTTGAACCGGCGGAAGGGGAGCGTGGCGCTGAACGTCTGCCCGTCCAGCTTTTTCATCGTGATGCCGGACTTAAAGGCGTAGGGCAGCCAGATCATCGAGCAGACCCGGTGCCAGAAGTTGTTGCGGGTGCTCAGGCGGGAGGCGAAGGCCTCGATCCGCTCGAAGAGGGTGAGCTTGCGCTTCTTCTTCCTCCCGCCGATGTCGTCGGGCTGTGGGGCGTCGGCGGGTGCGTCGGAGTCGGCGTCCGGGCGCGGGGCGTCGGGGGACCGCTCGAACCGGTCGCTCGTCTCGGGGTGGTTTGTCTGGGTGCGTGTCACGGTCTGGCGATTGTAGAGGGTCGGGAGGCGGGGGCCGATCCGGGGCAGGATTCAGGTCTGCGGCGTGAGGGGCTTGAGCTCGAACCAGCCCTTTGGCGTCGCCCAGGCCCGCTGGACGGGGTTGCCGGGCTCGTGGTCGAGGGCGAGGGTCCACCCGGCTTCGGCGGCCTCGGCGAGGAACCAGCGTTTGGTGATCATCGCGGTGTAGGGCTCGACGTCGTAGCCCAGGGAGTACGCCGGGCCGACGTGGTGGACGGTCGGAATGAGGTCGGGCGTGAAGACGACGGTCTGGCTATCGGTCGCGTCGAAGGCGATCGCCTGCTGACCCCAGGTGTGCCCGGGGGTGGAGAAGACGCGGATGCCCGGGAGGACCTCGGTCATGCGCTCGCGGACGGGCGTGCCCGGCGTCTCGTCGCGGTGGGGGGTTCTGCCCGGGGTGAAGGGCGGGGCCGAGCGGACCAGGCGGAGGCGGGGGGAGCCGTCCGGACGGGGCAACTCGAGTGG
>BQJQ01000128.1 GCA_021604785.1 Phycisphaeraceae bacterium | reverse complement strand
CACGCGCGCGCCGACCGGGCGCCCGCGGGTGCTCATCCACGCCGTCAGCGTGGGCGAGGTCGCGGCATTGCGGGCGCTGGTGCCGATCCTCGCGCGCGACGCGGACGTGATCGTCAGCACCTCGACCGACACGGGCCTGGCGCGCGCCAAGGCGCTGTACGCGGAGACGTGCGACGTGGTGCGGTACCCGCTCGACGCGTCGTGGGCGGTGCGCCGGTTCCTCGACGCGGTGCAGCCCGACGCGGTGGGGCTGGTCGAGCTGGAGCTTTGGCCGAACTTCCTCGGGGCATGCGGGCGCCGGGGGGTGCCGGTCGCGGTGATCAACGGGCGCCTGAGCGCGCGCAGCCATCGGGGGTACGCCCGGTTTGCGAGGATCGCGGGGAAGCTGATGTTCGCCAGGCTCGACGCGGCGGCGGTCCAGGACGAGGCGTACGCCGACCGGTTCGCGAGCGTGGGGACGCCCGCCGACCGGGTCTCGGTGACGGGCTCGATGAAGTGGGACTCGGTGGACGCGGCGGGCGATCCGCCCGGACCGAGCGACGCCGCGCTTGAACTGGCGCGCGACATGGGGATCGACCCGGACCGCCCGATCGTGGTCGCGGGCTCGACGGGCCCGGGCGAGGAAGCGTTGATGCACGATGCGTGCCCCGCGGGCGTGCAGCTGGTGTGCGCGCCGAGGAAGCCCGAGCGGTTCGACGAGGCGGCGGCGGCGGTGCCCGGGTGTGTGCGCCGGTCGACGGGCGAAACGCGGGCCGGCAATCGGTACGTGCTCGACACCATCGGCGAGCTCGGGCTCGCGTACGAGCTGGCGGACATCGTCGTCATCGGGCGCTCGTTCTTTGATCTCTACGGGTCGGACCCGACCGAGCCGGCGGCGATTGGGCGGGCGATGGTGATCGGGCCGGCGGTGGGGGACTTCGAGACGGCGGTCGGGGTGCTGCGCGCGGCGGGCGCGATCGTGCAGACCGACCGGGACCGGCTCGCGGGCGAGCTGGCGGGGTTGATGGGCGACGAGGACGGGCGGCGCGCGATGGGCGCCCGGGCCCGGGCGTGCGTGCGCGAGCACCAGGGGGCGTCGGCGCGGCACGCGGCATTGCTCTTGAGTCTGGCGACTCGGGGGCGGGGCCACCCCGCGGGGTGACGCCCGCGGGCATGAAAGGGATTTGAGCGGGAGCCGCAGCGGTTCTCGCGGCGTTGACGCGGGGTGGTGTCTACGATCCCGTTCGCGCGCGAGGGCGTAGCTCAATTGGTAGAGCAGTGGCCTTTTAAGCCATTGGTTCGGGGTTCGAGTCCCCGCGCCCTCATTGAGATGAGCACCCGGGCGAGTGCGTGAGACGCGACAGGAGGTCGGCGTGACCGGCGCGACAGCGGCAGGATCGATCAGCACAGCGGGCGTGGTGCACGCGGTATGGGCCGGCGGGCGGGTCTGCCTGTGGGCCGAGTCCGCGGCGCGGGCGACCGAATCGCACACCCCGGCGACCGTCGAGGGCGACGCGGCGTTGGCGCACCCGTTTGCGCACGCGCCGGCGGGTGTCGCGGGCTCGGCGTGCGAGGTCACGGTCCGCCTGCCCGCGTCGGGCGGGGTGCCGCTGCCCAGCACAGCGATGGCGTTCGAGATTGGGCGTGACCTGCCGATCGAGACGGGCGAGCAGCGTGAGCTCCGGCGGTTCACGGTGCCGGCGGTCGCGCTGGACCCGGAGGGATCCGAAGCGGTGCTCGACGGGCTGATCGAGGATTCGGACGCGTCGGGGGCGACGCTCGGGTCCACGGTCGAGTTCTTTGCGGTCGCGACGCGGTTCGCTCGCCACCTGCTGGCGCGTCAGCGGTTCGTACCCATGCTCTGCCAGGACGGTGCGGGGACGCTGACGGCGTCGTGGCGCCCGTGGCTGGCGGATGAGCACGTCGCCAAAGAGGCGTCGCTGCTGGCCGGGGCGATGCCCGCGGCGGCGCGCGCGTCGGACGACGCGTCGGAGATGGACGCGTGGGCGGTGGTCGATGCGGTGCTCACGTCGATCGTGGACGCGGCCTGCCGACGGGTGCTGATCGAAGAGACGATGGGCGACACGATCGAGGACGCCGAGCCCGGCGTGGACGCGCAGGTCGCGTGGCTGACCGGGCTTTTGGGCGGGACGGACGCGGTGCCGATCGTCGGGCCCGGGCGGACGGACCTGGTGCGCAGCGTGCGCCGGTGGATCGGCGGGCTCGAAGAGCGCGGCGAGAGTTCGGCGTGGAGGCTCGGCCTGCGCGTCAACGAGCCGATCTCGGACAAGCTGCCCACGGACATGAGCTCGCCCGGGGCGGACGTGAAGTGGTCGATCAGCTTCTTCCTTGAGTCGCAGGAAGATGAGAACATCCGCGTGGACGCGGCGGACGTGTGGCTGCTGTCGCGCGACTCGGTGGTGATCGAGGGCTTGACGCTCGAGGATCCTCAAGAGTTGTTGCTCAAGGAGCTCGGGCGGGCGAGCCGGCACTACAAGGCGCTCGAGAAGGCGCTGGGCGAGTCCGAGCCGATCGAGGTGCTGCTGGAGACGGCGCAGGCGTACGAGTTCCTGCGTGAGATCCGCCCGGTGCTGGTCGAGCAGGGGTTCGCGGTCGAGGCGCCGGTGTGGTGGAACTCACCGGCGGGGCGTCTGGGCGCTCGGCTGCGGGTGTCGGGCGACGCGCCGGGCGAAGAAGACCTCGACGGCGGGGCGGGCTCGACGCCCGCGTCGGACGCGCGGCTCGGGCTCGGCGCCCTGGTGAATTATCACTGGGAGATCGCGATCGGGCAGACGACGCTGACGCTCAACGAGTTCGAGGAGTTTGCGTCCAAAGCGGCGCCGCTCGTGCGGCTCGATGGCAAGTGGGTCGAGATCCGCCCCGAGGACGTGCAGCACGCGATCGCGTTCATCCGCGAGAACCCGGGCGGGCAGATGGAGCTGGGCGAGGCGCTGCGCCTGGCGTACGCCGCGGATCCGCGGCAGACGGGCGTGCAGGTGCTCGGGCTCGAGGCGGAGGGGTGGATCGCGTCGTTCCTGGGCGCGGACGGCGAGCGGGTCTCGCTGCCCGAGCTCGAGACGCCCGACACGTTCCTGGGGACACTCCGCCCGTACCAGGCGCGGGGGCTGAGCTGGCTGGCGTTCATGGAGAAGATCGGGTTCGGGGCGTGTCTGGCGGACGACATGGGCCTGGGCAAGACGGTGCAGCTGCTGGCCCTGCTCGCGCACGAGCGGGAGAAGGCGAAGGTCGAGGGCACCGGCCCGGTGGCGCCGACGCTCTTGGTGGTGCCGATGTCAGTGGTGGGGAACTGGGAGCGCGAGCTCAAGAGGTTCACGCCGAGCCTGCGGGTGCTGATCCACCACGGGCCCGAGCGGCTTGTCGGGCCCGAGTTCGTCGCCAAGGCGGGCGAGATCGACGTGATCGTGACGACGTACGCGCTGGCGAACCGGGACCAGGAACTGCTCGGCTCGGTCGGGTGGGGCCGGGTGGTGCTCGACGAGGCGCAGTTCATCAAGAACCCGGTGACCAAGCAGTCGCAGGCGGTGCGGGCGCTGGCCGGGCGCAGCCGGGTGGCGTTGACGGGTACGCCCGTCGAGAACCGCCTGAGCGAGCTGTGGTCGATCATGGATTTCCTGAACCCGGGGTACCTCGGGCAGCCGACGCAGTTCCGCAAGCGGTTCAGCGTGCCGATCGAGCGGCACCGGGATTCGACGCGGTCCGAGCAGCTGCGCGGGCTGGTGCGGCCGTTCGTGCTGCGGCGCGTCAAGAGCGATCCGACGGTCGTCGCGGACCTGCCCGAGAAGCTCGAGTCCAAGGAGTACACGCACCTCACGCCCGAGCAGGCGCACCTGTACGAAAACTGCGTCAAGCGCATGCTCGGCGAGGTCGAGCAGTCCGACGGCATCCACCGGCGCGGGCTGGTCCTCGCGGCGCTCATCAAGCTCAAGCAGATCTGCAACCATCCCTCGCAGATGCTCAAGGACCACGACGCCCGCTCGACCTCGCCGGCGGACCCGGGCCGCTCGGGCAAGTGCATCCGCCTGCTCGAGATGCTCAACGAGGTGATCGCCGAGGGCGACCAGGCGCTGGTGTTCACGCAGTTCCGCCAGATGGGGCACCTGCTCAGCGCCATGCTGCGGCACGACCTGGGCAAGGAGATCCTGTTCCTGCACGGCGGCACGCCGCAGGGTCAGCGGCAGAAGCTCATCGACCGGTTCCAGGAGGCGACGGGGCAGACCCCGGTGCTGGTGCTGAGTCTCAAGGCCGGTGGTGTGGGCCTGAACCTAACCGCCGCGACGCACGTCTTCCACTTCGACCGGTGGTGGAACCCGGCGGTCGAGAACCAGGCGACCGACCGGGCATACCGCATCGGGCAGACGCGGACGGTGCAGGTGCACAAGTTCGTGGTCCGGGGCACGCTCGAAGAGCGGATCGATGAGATGATCGAATCGAAGATGGAGCTGGCCGAGAACATCATCGGGCACGGCGAGCGTTGGCTCACCGAGCTCGACACGGACCAGCTGCGGGATCTGCTGGCGCTGCGTGCGGACGCGGTGGGCGACGACGAGGACTGATCGGCGGGTCGGCTTCCCGCTTGGCGGCGGGGGCGATCACGGAGGCGTTTGGTGCCCGAGAAGAAGAAAGTGACACCCAAGCGTGACCTGCCGGTGCAGGACTCGGCACCGCCGGCGAACAGGCCGCAGGTGCGGGCCACGCCGCCGCCGGCGCCGCCCAAGGCGCAGATGCCCCAGCGGTTCCGCACGCAAAAGCGCGAGGCCGAGAAGCCGCGTCGCGTGCGGGGCGGGGTCAAGATCGGCTCGCTCGACGGCACCGCCGCCGGGTGGATCCGCCAGCGGGTCGCGCGTCTGGTCGAGCAGGCCGCGACGGGCGAGGCGCTGCGGGACGGCACCGAGTACGCCGAGCTCGGGCAGACCAAGCGGATGACGTTCGAGGACGGGCTGGTCCGGGCGAGCGTGCAGGGGCGTGGCGATAAGCCGTACGCCGTGACGCTCGAGCTCGAGCACTTCGAGCCCGACGAGCGCGGGCAGATCGTGCGGGCGATGGCCGAGCAGGCGGTGTACGCGGCCAAGCTGCTCTCGGGCGAGATGCCGGCGAACGTCGAGGACCTGTTCGCGCCCTTGGGGCTCAAGCTGCTGCCGACCGAGCCGGGGGACGTGACGCCCAAGTGCTCGTGCCGGCTGTGGTCGGAGAAATCACCCTGGTGCAAGCACGCGGTGTGCGTCTCGATGCTCGTCGGCGAGCGGCTGAGCTCGCAGCCGTTCCTGGTCTTCGGGCTGCGGGGGCTGCCGGCTGAGGACCTGCTCGAGAGCCTGCGCGACGCGCGGGCCCTGCCGAGCACGGGGGACGGGCCCACGCCGGTTTACCGGGCCCACGCGCCGGTAACCGAGGAACTCGGGGCCGAGGCGAAGGCGGACGACTCGCTCGACCGGTTCTGGACCGCCGGCCCGGAGTTGCGACGGGTGGGCACCCCGGTGGACCGCCCGGAGGTGGGGCACCTGCTGCTGCGTCGGCTGGGCCCGAGCCCGATCGAGGGGCGATTCCCGCTGGTGGGTCTGCTCGCGACGTGCTACGAGCTGATCGGCGAGGCGGCCCTGAAGACGGACGAGCCCGGGGCTGAGGCCGAGGGGTGAAATCGGGGGCCATTCGAGCCCCCGGGCGATTGATCCCCCCGCCGGGCGATCTACAGTTGGGCGTTCGAGAGCGGAACCGGCGGTGACGGACGCGGGCAGCCATCAGCAGATGGGGCCCGCCGAGGCGCCGCCAGGGGTCTCCATCGCGCCCCAGGGCGTGCGGCAACGGGAGATCCGAGTTCCAAGCGCGTCGGGCCGGGTGATCCGGGTCGGCGTGCGACAGTGCCGCGGCCGAGCTCGTGCTCGGACCGCGCGATACGCGGTCCGGTTTTTCCGCGGCGGGGTCTCCCTGTCGCGTCAGCACTTTGAGCGGAGGCATCAACGCCCGACGACCGATCGAGTCCTTACCACTGCCCCGTGGTGTAATGGTAACACTTCTGTTTTTGGTACAGATATTCCAGGTTCGAGTCCTGGCGGGGTAGCTTGACTCTTCGGTCGCCGGCGCGTGAGACGGCATGGCGAGCGACGCACCACAGCACGCGGCGCGACCGCTGGCGGCGATCATCCTCGCCGCGGGCAAGGGCACGCGCATGAACTCCGACCTGCCCAAGGTCGTCCACCCCGTCGGCGGGCGGGCGATGGTTTGCGCCGTGGTCGATGCGTGCCTGGACGCCGGGTGCTCCCGCATCGTCGTGGTGGTGGGGTATAAGCAGGAACTCGTCCGCGAGGCGCTGGCGGCGTACGGCGACACCGTCGAGTTCGCGGTGCAGGGCGAGCAGCTTGGCACCGGGCACGCCGTGCGGTGCGCCGAGGACGCGTTCAAGGAAGCTGACGACAGCGATGTTTTCGTCCTCTGCGGCGACGGCCCGCTGATCCGCTCCGAGACGCTCGCGACGCTGCTCGCGACGCACCGGGGCACCAGCGCCGCGGCGACCGTCGCGACCAGCGTCATCGACGACCCGGACGGGTACGGCCGCGTCGTCCGCGACGCGTCCGGCGCGTTCGAGCGGATCGTCGAGCAGAAGAACGCGACGCCCGACGAGCTGAAGATCAACGAGATCAACCCGAGCTACTACTGCTTCGACGCGGGGGCTCTGTTCGAGACGCTCCGGCGTGTCGAGCGGAACCCGGAGACCGGCGAGTACTACGTGACCGACGTGCCCGCGATGCTCCGCGAGGGCGGCCAGCGGGTCGAGGTGCTCGACGCGGTGCCCGCTGAGGATGTGCTGAGCATCAACACGCCCGAACACCTGGCGACGGTGGACCGGATCTTCCGGTCCCGCCGCTCGCCCGCGCAGGAGGCCCGGTGATGACGAGCGAGAACGGCATCAAGGTCTTCGCGGGTCGCAACGCCAAGACGCTGACGCAGCGTGTCTGCGCACGCGTTGGCACGGAGATGGGCGCCGCCCGCACCATGCTCTTCCCCGACGGCGAGCTGCTCGTCAAGCTCGACGACGACGTCCGCGGGCGCGACTGCTTCGTGATCGTCTCCACGTGTGCGCCGGTGAACGACAACCTGATGGAGGTTTTGATCTTCTGCGACTGCCTCCGCCGGGCGAGCGCCAAGCGGATCACGATCGTGATGCCCTACTTCGGGTACGGCAGGCAGGACCGCAAGGACGAGGGGCGGGTGCCGATCACGGCCAAGCTCGTCGCGAACATGATCACCGCGGCGTGCGCCGACCGGATCCTGGCGATCGACCTCCACGCCGCGCAGATCCAGGGGTTCTTCGATCTGCCGGTGGACCACCTCAGTGCGACGCCCGTCTTCCACGAGCACTTCACCAGCATCCGCCCGCAGCTGGGCGACCTGGTCCTGGTCTCGCCCGACGTGGGCAACGTCAAGGTCGCCGAGACGATGGCGAACCTCCTCGACGCGGACCTGGCGATCATCAACAAGCGCCGGCTCTCGGGCACCGAGGTCCGCGTGGGCAACCTGATCGGCGAGGTCGAGGGTAAGACCGTCCTCATGTTCGACGACATGATCTCGACGGGCGGGACGGTCATCGAGGCCGCCAAGCTCGTCCGCGAGCACGGGGCGGTCGCGGTCTACGCCGCCGCGACGCACGCGGTGCTCGCCGGCTCGGCGATCGAGCGGTTCGCCGACGACGCGGTCGACCACCTGATCGTGACCGACACCATCCCCGCGGGCGATCGGTACGCCCCGATCGCGCACAAGACCACCGTGCTGAGCGTGGGCGACCTGCTCGGCGAAGCCATCAACCGCATCCATACGGACCGCTCGGTGAGCGCCCTCTTCCACGGCACCGCCGGCGTCAAGCGATAGCACAGACACGAACACACGCACCCAACGCCCGTGAGCGGGCGACTTCCGACGGAGATATCAGATGAGCGACGACACACGAACCCTCTCGGCCGAGCTGCGTGATCGCACCGGGTCGCGGTACGCCAAGCGCATCCGTTCCGAGGGCAAGCTGCCCGCGATCGTGTATGGGCACGGCGAGACCCCCCAGCCCGTCACCCTCGACCACAAAGAAGCGATGACCCACTTCTCCAAGGGCGAGAAGGTCTTCTCGCTCACGCTGGGAGGCAAGACCGAGCACGTCTTGCTCAAGGATCTCGGGTACGACCACCTGGGCAACAACATCATCCACGCGGACTTCGCGCGGGTGAACCTCGACGAGCGCGTGGACACCCGTGCCCACCTGCACTTCGTGGGCAACGCCGCGGGCCTGAAGAAGGCCGGCGCGGTGCTCATGAAGCCGCTCTCCGAGCTTGAGCTCAACTGCGTGGTGACAAACCTGCCCGACGCGATCGAGGTGGACC
>BQJQ01000127.1 GCA_021604785.1 Phycisphaeraceae bacterium | reverse complement strand
CGCTGTGCTGCGCCGCGACCGAGACCAGCGCCCCGCACAGCATCCCCAGCGCCGTCTCGCCCTGCTGCCCGACGATCAAGAGGTTCGACCCCGACCGCCGCCGCAGCACCGCCCCCGTCGCCTCGCGGATCGCGACCGGGTCACCCACCCACACCCGCGGAGCAGCGGGGGCGCTGGCGGGCGCATCGCCCGCCTCCGCGCGCTCCAGCGCCGCGTTCGTCTCCACCCGCGCCGCCGCGCTGCCCTCAAAGACGATCGGCGCCTCGATCTCTACACCCCGCTCGCGCGCCAGGTTCGCGACCCGCGCCAACGCCGAATCCCGGTCCTTGTCGCTCAGCCACGACGTCTGGAACGGCGTGTTCCCCTCGACAAGCCCGCCAGCGTCGTTGTAGATCGCCTCGCCCGGCCGCGTCAGCAGCCGCGCCGCCGCGTTGTCCTCGTTCAGAATCAGGTAGCTGTCCGTCTCGCTGCACTGCAGCGCGATCCGCACGCCCATCTGCCCGACCGTCGACCGCGCCAGCGTGTACGCCCCGCTCAGGGTCTGCGATCCGAGCAGCACGTGGATCCCGAACGCCCGCCCCTGGCGCACAAGCCGGTCGAGCAAGAGCGACGCGTCCTGCGCAATCCGGTCGTCCTCGACGAAGAACTCCTGGAACTCGTCGATCACCAGCATGATCCGAGGCATCCGATGCCCGGGCCGCGCCTTGCGGAACGCCCCGATCGACTGTGTCCCCGCCTCGCGGTACAGATCGCCGCGGGTCTTCAACTCCTCGTCCAGCCGCTGGAGCACGGAGAGCCCAAACTCCCGGTCCGACTCGATCGCCACCGCCCGGATGTGCGGCACCGCCCCGTCCGCGTACGCCTTAAACTCCACGCCCTTCTTGAAGTCCACCAGGTAGAACTCGATCTCGTCGGGGCTGTGCCACATCGCCGCCGCCGTGATCATCACATGCAGCAACGTGGACTTGCCCGACCCCGTCTTGCCCGCGATCAACGCGTGCTGGCTCGTCCCGTGCCCGAGGTTCAACTCGTGCACCCGCGTCGCGCCGGACTTGCCGAGGGGCACCAGCACCTCGTTGGCGCTCGACCGCGTCCACATCTGGTCGTCCTCGGGCGTGATCGTCCGGAACGGCACCTCCACGCGCCCCGCGTCGATCGACGCCGCCCCGACCTTGCGCACAAGCTGGTCGAACACCCCGTCGTTCGGCTCTTCGTCGAGTGTCAGCGGGATCTCGCCCAGCTCGCCGTCGCCCACGCGGAAGACGCCGTCCTCGCCGGCGCAGATCACCAGCGCCTTGGCGCGCAGATCGTCAAGATCGATCCCCTCGGGCATCGGCTTGCTCGGGTCCGCCAGGATGATCGTGTGCACGCCGCAGCGCGCGCCCGAGTCCGCGATGCTCGCCAGCCGCTTGGCCGATTCCTCGGTGAAGTTCGCCGGGAAATCCGCGACGACCAGGTACCGGTACGGCTCGGCGATCTCGCCCGCGACCTCGTTGTACGCCTCGATCGTCGCGTACTCATCGCGCAGGTACTTCTGGATCACCGTCTCCATGTGCTCGGTCAGGTCCGTCAGCCGCTGCTCGATGTGGCGAGTCTCCGTCCAGATGCGCGCGTTCACCAGCGACGCGTCGTGATCCGTCAGGCGCATGAACCCCGCGAACGATTGCCCCAGCCCGACCGGATCGAGGATCGTGAACCGCACCCGCCCCGGCGGCAGCCCGACCAACAGCCGCAGCATCGAAAGCCGGATCGTCGAAAGCCCCCGGTCCCGCGCGCCGTCGCCGGCCTCGACGAGCAGCGACGCCCGCCCGGGCAGGTCGATCGCCGCGGGCAGCTCGAAGCTCGTCGAGAAATCCCCCAGCAGCGCCGGGTCCTCGGGCAGCCCGCCGGGCATCTTCGCTCCGCTGATGTCCAGCCGCCCCACCGGCGCGCCCGGCGCGGGCGAGACCGGGGGCACCCAGGCCTTCCACGTTGGCGACGACCACGCAGGGAACCTCGCCGCGACCTCCGCCTCGACGTCGTCGCCCGTCGCGCCCACCCGGGTCATGCCGTCGAGCCACGCGCCCGCCATCGCGTCGAACGCGTCGCGGTACGCCGCGAGGGTCTCGCGCTCGGCGCGCTCAAACGCGTCCTTCGCCGCGCCAGCCGTCGCCTCATGCTCGCTGTGAGCCGCGGCCCGGTGCTTGTCCGCGTTCTCGGTGATCTCGGCCAGCCCGCGATCGCGCTTGTCCGTTGCCTCGCGGAGCGCCGCCTCGTAGTGCTCACGCACCGACGCGGCCTCGGCGTCGAGCGCCTCGGTCGCGCGCGCCAGCGCGTCCCCGTGCTCGCTCGTCGCCTGCGTCAGCTCGGTGTCGCGTTGCCCCGTGATCGATTCGAGTTCCGCGTCCCGGTGCGTGGCGGAGTGCTCCACAGCCGCCGCCGCCAGCGCCCGCGACTGGGCGCCGAGGTCCAGCACATCCGTGCACGCGCGCACGATCTGCCGCCGCCCGGCTTTCCACGCCGGCACCGCCGCCCCGCCCAGCAGCGCGAGCGTCCCAACGCCCGCGACGACCGGCCAGACCCACGTCGCCCACCCGGTCGCGAACCCCGCGCCCGCCGCCGCCCCGAGCGCCAAAATCGGCGGCCCCGCCGCGAGCACCCCCGAGCGCGCCAGCTTGGGCAGCCCCAGCTTTCGAGCCGCAGCAAGCGACTCCTCGGCCTCGGTGACGCAGCGGTCCAACGCTTCGCGCGCTCCCGCGGGATCGATCCCGAACGCCTCGGCTCCGGTGGGCTCGAGCCGCGAAGGCGCGGCCAACGCCACCGCCCCCGCCTCGGCCTCCTCCACCCGCTTGAGCAGCCCGCGGACCTCGCCGGCCAACGCCTCGTGCTGCGCGCGCAGCCGGGGCGTCGCGCCCTCGACCACCGTGTCCGCCAGCCACAACGCCTCGCGCCGCGCCGATTCGAGCTTGTCGAGCTTCGACGCCCGGCGCTCGTCAAGCGCCGCCTTCTTGTTCGCATACTCCCGCTTGAGCGGCCCGTGCTTCTCGGCGAACCGCGTCTGGACCTTCTCGGTCGCGCGCACGATCTCCGCGTCCAGCTGCGCAACGCGGGCCTCCAGCCGCTCCTCCGCGGCCCGCGTGGTCGCGTCGAACGCCTGCTTCGCCTCGCCCAGGGCCCGGTCGCGCGCGCCCGTCGCCGCGGCGTCCGCCTCGGCCCGTGCGCCCACCAGCCGGCGCAATTCCGCGCCGACCCAGCGCGTCCGCGCCATCCAGGGCTCGGCGCGGGACCACACCCCCTGCCCCTCGTCGGGCGTCCGCTGCGTGTGCTCGCCGGTCGTTCTGGTCATCCGTGTCCTATTCGCACTCGCGCCGGGCCCGGTCGAGCACCGCCGCGAGTTTCTCCATCGCCTCGGCCGCCTGGCGGACGTGCCGGTCCACCGGCTCGATGTACCGCTTCTCGAACGCGCGCGCGTTCGCGTCGTCCCACACGTCCGTCACCCGGTCCCACCGCGCCAGCAGGTCCCGGCGCGCGTCAACGATCATCCCCCGCCCGCCCTGCAGACTCACGGCGTCCCCCCCGTGTCAGCGTGTTCACTCTCCGAACCGTCCCCGTCGCCCTCGGGCAGCGTGGGCCCGGGCTTGCCCGAGTCGGGCCCGCCCACCGCGAGGTACTCGTCGAGCGAGCTCGCCATCGCTTCGAGGGCCCCGGTCGCCCGGGCCATGTCCGAGCGTGCCAGCCCGCTGAGCCCCTGCACCGCGCCGCGGTACTCCTCGATCGCTTTTTCGATGACCCGGGCCCAGCGCCCCGTCGCCGCGAGCTTTTTCTCCGCGTCGGCAAGCGCTCGCCGGGCCTTGTCCAGGGCGATCTGCGCGTCCGTGTTCGGGCGGCTGTCATCCGCGTGGATCGGCCGCTTGGACTCGAAGTTCGACCGTGCGCGCGTCACTAACTCCTGGCGTTTCCGCACCTCGCGTTTCCAGTAGGGCAGCCGATCGTTGCGGACCCAGTCCACCGCCCGCTGCGCCGTCGCGTCGGCTGTCAGCAGCCCGCCCTGCACGTCTTCGCGGAACGAGACCACCGCGGGGACAAACCCCCGCAGAGCCTCGACCGACGTGACCCGTGCCGACTCGCCCATGAACGCTCCGTGCCCGCGCCTCAGCGCTGGCGCAGGTACTCCTCGATGCGGTCCGCCTTGCGCAAGAGGAACGGGATCTGCTCGCCCGCGGTCTCGGCGAACCGCTGGAGCTGACGCATCGTCTGGTCGAACTCATCAGCGAACTTCGCGTGCTCCTGGTCCCGCCAGGTGGACCCCAGCGCGACCATCTGCCCTTGCATGGACTGCATGGACGACTGCAGCGACCCGTTGAACTTCTTCAGGGCCTGCGCGAAACGACGGATCTCTTCTGGATCGGCGACTGCCTTGGCCATGAACGCCTCCTCGTGGAACACTTTACGGGCGGATCGCCCCGCCGGGTGCGACCATACCATCGCCCCATGCCCCGAACGGATCTGGTCATTTTCGATTGCGACGGCGTGCTGGTGGACTCCGAGCGGGTCACCACGAGGCTGCTGGCCGAGGTCATCACCGAGTTCGGGCTGCCCACTACGGTCGAGGACGCGATCGCCCGGTACAAGGGCACGGACCTGTCGGTGATTGTCGAGCACGTGGGGGCCCAGCTTGGCAGGCCCGCGGACGAGCTGGTCGAGATCTACCGCGGGCGGATGTACGCCGAGCTCGGGGCAGCGTGCGACGCGTGCCCAGGGGCCCCCGAGGCCCTCGACGCCGTCGAGGCGGCGGGGCTGGGCTGGTGCGTCGCATCCAACGGCCCCCGCAAGAAGATCGAGACGACGCTCCGGTCTTCGGGGCTGACCAACCGGGTGGACCCCGCGCGGGTCTTCAGCGCATACGAGGTGGGGGTCTGGAAGCCCGAGCCCGGGCTGTTCCTGGCGGCGGCCGAGTCGCTCGGGGCGAGCCCGGAGCGGTGCGTGGTGGTGGAGGACTCGCGATCGGGCGTCGTCGCGGGCAAGGCCGCGGGGATGCGGGTGATCGCGTACGCCGACATCACGCCCGCGGCGGACCTTCTCGACGCGGGGGCGGACGCCGTCATCGCGTCCATGCACGAACTCGCGACGGCGCTGGGAATACAGACCGACCGTGTCGGTGTCTAGTTTCGGATAAGGAGCCCGAGATGAGCAGCGTCACGGTCCGCATCGCCGATGAGCCCTACGTCACGTCGATCAAGGCGGGCCCGCACGAGATCGTCGCTGACGAACCGAGCGAGTTGGGCGGTGCGGACTCAGGCCCGGACCCGTACGGGCTGCTGCTCGCATCGCTCGGGTCGTGCAAAGCGATTACGGCTTCCATGTATGCCCGGCGCAAGGGGTGGCCGCTCGACGCGATGGAGCTGGACCTCTCGCACACGCGCGAGGACGGGTTCGAGCGCATCGACGTGGTCATCCGCGTTTTCGGCGACCTGGACGACACGCAACGCGAGCGCCTTGTGGAGATCGCCGGCAAGTGCCCCGTCGAGAAGACGATCACGGGTGAGTTGCGGGTGAATGTCCGCACCGAAGCGCCCGCGTAGCGCACCCGACACGCTGTCAGAGCGACATCCCGAGGTCCAGCAGGTCCTTGATCTCGCCCAGGTGGTCCACGGTGCTGCCGTCGGGGAGCTTGGTCTCAAACGCCTCGTCGGAGTGGAAAACGTTCAACGCCGAGTCGTACCGCCACCCGTGCGTGCCCGCGCCCGCGGCGGCGCCGTCCATGCGGACCGTCGCCAGCCCGTTCAACGCGTTCTCGGGGATCGCCCGCAGGTAAGGCCCGAAGATGCCGTCGGCGTCGGGCGTGCCGTTGTCGAGGCTCGTCTCGACGAGCCGTCTCGTGAGCGTGCCCACGGTGACATTCCCGCCTCCGGGTTTGGCCGCGAGCGTGATGCCGCCGTGCTCGGCGGCGAACAGCTCGGACGATTTCTGCAGCGTGCTCTGGTCCGCCACGACCCGCCGCTCGCGCGCCCGCCCGGCGTACCCCGTGACCCGGGGCACGGCGATCGCCGCGATGATCCCGGCGATCACCACCACGATCACGAGTTCAATCATGGAGAAGGCGCGGCGCGGCATGGTGCGTCTGATATCGCCCCTATCGGGGACCAAAAGCACCGGGTAGGCGCGCACCGGCGCGCGCGCACGACGTTCGGATCACCTGTCCGGCCCGCTCGGGCGACGATGAGGGTGGGGGGGTCCGAGAAGCCTCACCAGAACCGGCGCGAGCCCCACGGCGCGGCGACGCGCCCGATGACCACCGCGATGCCGATCTTGACGACCATGAACGGGATGAAGATCAAGCACCCGCTGTAGAACGCGCTCCACCAGGTGACCGCGGGGTCCTCGACCCAGAACCGCAGCGCCGCCCAGAGCCATGGCACGCCGATGCCGAAGATCACGACGTGCCCGACGAGCATCCCCGCGATCATCGCGCCCCACCCGCGGATCGTGCCGTCGCGCCGCTTGATGAACGCCCCGATCACGGGCTGGCAGAGCACGAACCCGAGCAGGTATCCCCCGTTGGCCCCGAGCAGCACGCCCGGCCCGTGCCCGCCGTCGGAGAAGACCGGCAGCCCGCACGCGCCGAGCGTCAGATACCCGACCATCGCCGCCATCCCCAGCCGTGGACCGATGCAGACCGCCGCGAGCACCACGGCCAGTGTCTGGAGCGTCAGCGGCACGCCGTACTCGCCCACCGGGATCGCGATGTTGGCCCCCAACCAGGGCAGCAGCATGAACCCGAACACGCCCGCGAGGCGCAGCAGATCACGCTCGAGCCCCGCCCAATCGGTTTCGCGCTCAGCGGCTCGCTCGGCGGCTCTGTCTGGAGGGGTGGCGGGCATCGGTCGCCATGATACACCCCGACCGATACCCTCTGGCCCATGCTCGACCTGCTAACACTTGCTGCCGAAACCGGGGCGACGCCCGAGGACATCGCGTTCTTCTCCGTCGCCGGGCTCATCGCCCTGCTCACGCTCACATCCCTCGAGGTCGTCCTCGGCATCGACAACGTCGTCTTCATCACCATCCTCGCGGGCAAGCTCCCCGAGGAGAAGCAGGCCAAGGCCCGCACGCTGGGCCTCCTGCTCGCGATGGTCATGCGACTGATCCTGCTGGGGGCGGCGTACTGGGTGGTCACGCTGCTCACCCCGCTGTTCCACCTCCCCTGGCCCACCGAGACCATCACCAACGACGCCGGCGAGACCCTCACCCGCGGCATCGGCATCTCGGGCAAGGACCTCCTCCTCCTCCTCGGCGGGCTCTTCCTCATCGCCAAGGCGACGTGGGAGATCCACCACATGGTCGAGGACGGCGGCGCCCACGCCCACGACCCCGAAGTCAGGCCCGGCATGGCTCGCAAGGCAGTCTCCTTCGCGTCTGTCATCACCCAGATCCTGCTGCTCGATCTCGTCTTCAGCATCGACAGCGTCATCACCGCCGTCGGCATGACGAGCAACTACTGGATCATGGCGACCGCCGTGGTCATCGCGATCGCGGTCATGCTCGCTTTCGCCGGCCCCATCGGGCGCTTCGTCAACAAGCACCCGACCATGAAGACTCTCGCCCTCGCGTTTCTCATCCTCATCGGGGTCCTGCTTGTCGCCGACGGGCTGCACCAGCACCTGGACCGCGGGTACATCTACTTCGCGATGGGCTTCGCGCTGGCCGTCGAACTGGTGAACGTCAAGGCCGGGGCACGCCGGAAGAAGAAAGCCGCGGCGGTGAAAGCACCATGATCGCCTGGGATTATTTTCCGCGGCACGCGCTGCCCGATGACCCGGCCAAAGCGGTTATCTGCACTTTCGAGGGCGTGCTGGACGAGATCAGCTCTGATCACCGAGATCTGAGCAGCAACGAGGTCCTCGGGGTAGTCGGGCCGTCGCTCCAGGCTCTCGGATTCCGAGTCGAAGTGGGCAAGGCCGACCGTGTGATGGTCCCGGTGCTCTTCGGGCGCAACGGTGAGGTCCACAAACATTTCGAGGCGGACGCTTGGAACCCCGAGCAGCGGATCGTGGTCGAGGTCGAGGCCGGCGCGGGCGTCGCTAACAACAGCTTCCTGAAGGATCTGTTCCAAGCCTGCGTCATGAAAGATGTCGATGTGCTCGTCATCGCGCTGCGGCGCCGATACCGCCAGAGCAACGACTTCGAGCGTGTCTCGCGGTATTTTGAGACGCTCTACGCGAGCGACCGGATGAACCTTCCGCTCAAGGGCATCCTGCTCATCGGTTATTGAGTATCGGCCAGCGCCCCCAGGAACGCCTCGCCGAACGCCTCGAGCTTGGCCCGCCCGACGCCCTTAACCTCGAGCATCGCCGCGGGCGTCGCGGGCTTGGCGCGCACCAGCTCGCGCAGCGTCGCGTCGGAGAACACCACGTACGGCGGCACCTCCCGC
>BQJQ01000126.1 GCA_021604785.1 Phycisphaeraceae bacterium | reverse complement strand
ATGAACGAGGTGAGCGCCCTCTCCGACGATGCACGCCGTGTGCTCAACCGCGGGCGCGAGCGGGACCTGCTGCGCCGGGCGATCGAGGAGGACATCGGCGCCGAGGACTGGGACGCGGCGATGGTGCTGGTGAAGGAACTCGCCGAGCGGTTCGGGTACCGCGTGGACGCTGAGGAATTCCGCACGCGCATCGAGACGGCGCGGTTCCAGACGACCGACCGGCGCGTGAGCGAGGGCGTCGCCGGGCTGGACCTGATGATCACGCAGCACCGGTGGGACGACGCGCGGGCCGAGGCCGAGCGGATCACCCGCCTGTACCCGGACTCGCCCCGCGTCGATGGGCTGCGCCACCGCGTCGAGTCGGCGCGTGAGCGGTTCAAGGGCGACCTGGAACGCCGGTTCCTGCGTGCCGCCGAAGAGGAGCGGATCGACGAGGCGATGACACTGCTGGGCGAGTTGGACCACTACCTCTCCGAAGCCGAGGCGGCGCCGTATCAGGAGGTCGCCCGCGGCGTGATCGGCAAGGCCCGCGAGAACCTGGGCGTGCAATTCAAGCTCGCGATCCAGGACCGCGCGTGGGGCGATGCTGCGGATGTCGGCGAGCGGATTATCGAGAGCTTCCCGAACTCGCGGATGGCCGATGAGATCCGGGGCATGATCGACGAGCTGCGTGGGCGAGCCGGGTCGATGCGGTCAGGCGTCTGAGCCAGCGTCGTCGGTGGGCTTTGTCTCGGGTGTTTCTTCAGCGGCGTCCGCCGGCGCCCGCAGGCTGAACCACATCAGCAACGCGATCCCGATGATCAACTCCGCATCGGCAACGTTCGAGACGTACGGCCAAAGTTCACGATCCCCGCCGGGCCACGCGAGCCCGAACGGAAGTTTTACACCCGGCAGGAAGTGCAGGAAATCCCGCACGCACGCGTAGACGAGCCGGTCGTACAGGTTCCCGACGCCGCCCGCGACGACCAGCGCGATCGCCGCGTGGGCCCACCGGTCGCGGGCCCCGGTCCACGACGCGAACATCCACAGGCAGAACCCGATCGCGACGATCGTGAACCCGATGAAGAAGAACCGCTGCCCCGCGGCCATGCCGAACACGGCCCCCTCGTTGAGCACAAGCGTGAACTCGAGCACGTGCGGGACAGCTGTGACCGCGTCGTGGTCGGGCAGCAGGTCGCTCGGGCGGACGGCGTCGAGCACCTCGGCCCGCACGATCTTCACGGGCGTATCGGCAACGGTCGCGAACGCGATCGATTTGGACCCAAGGTCCGCGGCCAACGCGACAACCGTCATGATCGCAAGCCCGATCCACGCGCCGCGCGACCGCAGCGCCGACGCCGACCCGGACGGGTGGCCCGGGCGGCGCGTCACCGAAGCCCGCCGCGGCTTTCGAGCTGGCGCGCGGCCTCGATCGAGTACCGCGCCCAGGGCAGCTCCTCGAGCCGGTCCTTGGCGATCTCCTCGCCCGTCAGCTCGCACAGCCCGAAGGTCCGGTCCGCGATGCGCTCGAGGGCCGCGTCGATCTCTTTGATCAGGCGTCGGTCCGCCGCCGCCAGGTTCAGGCTCAGCGACTGGTCAGCGCTTTCCGAGCCCTGCTCGGCCATGTGCTGGGGCGTGTTGCTCAGCCCGCCGCCCTCGGATCGCAGGGCGTCGGATTCCATCTGCGTGACGTCGCCGATCAACTCGGCACGCTTGGTCAGCAGGATCGTGCGGTACGCGTCGAGCTGACGCTTGTTGAACGGCGTCTTCTTCCGCTTGGTCTGCTCGCCCTCGTCCTTCGCCGCTTCCATGCCGCGCAGCGACGGGCCCGACGGGATCAGCGGCTTGGGTAGCTTGGCGCCCGGGCCGAGCAGGCGCGGTCCAGGCGGCGGCGTCCGAGGCTTGGGCGGCGCGGACCGCGGCCGACGCTGCGGCTTGTCCGACACGATCGTGATGCCCTTGCGACCCGACTTCTTCGCGTCCGCCTCGGCTTTCGCCGCCGCGGCCTTGGACTTGGGGTCGTTCTTCGCCGGCGCCTTCGACGCAGCGGTCTTTTTCGTGACTTTCGACACGGTCTTCTTGCTCGCGGGCGCTTTCTTGGTGGGCGCCTTCTTGACCGGCGCCTTCTTCGACCCACCGGCAGCGGTCTTGGCCGTCTTCTTCTTCGTGGTCTTCTTGGACGCCGTCTTGGAGGCGGCGGGCTTCTTCGTCGTTTTCTTGATGGTCTTCTTCTTGGTCGTCTTTTTCACCGTGGGTTTCTTTGAGGACGGCCGCTTCGCGGGGGTGCGTGCGGACGTCTTGGCGGCGCCGGACTTTGTCCGCGTCGTCTTGGTCGTCTTCTTCTTGGAAGCAGGCTTCTTTGCCACCGCGCCCCCGGGCCGGATTCATCACCCTCGGGCGCTTCGGCGGCCCCGGGACATGGGGGCAAGGGTAGGCGGCGCGTCCGGTGGCGTCAAAGTAGGAAGGCCGGAACTTGTTCGGGCGGGTCTCCCCGGGCAAACCAGCGGCTCAGGCGTCCTCCGCGACCCGCGCCGGCTCGGCCGCCAACTCCTCGTACGCTCCGAGCTTGCGGAATCGCTCGTGTCGTCCCTCGACCAATGCCTCGGTCTCCACCCCGGTCAGTTCGTCGAGCTGCGCCACCACCCACGCGAGCAGCAGGTCCGACGCCCCCGTGTGGTCCCGGTGGGCCCCGCCGACGGGCTCGTCGATGACGGCGTCGATGATCCCGAGCTTCAGGTTGTCCCGGGCCGTCAGGCGCAACGATTCGGCGGACGCCGTGTTGGTCTGCTCGTTCGCCTGCTTCCACAGGATCGCCGCGCACCCCTCGGGCGAGATCACCGAGTACCAGCTGTTCTGCAGCATCGCGACGCGATCGGCCACCGCGATCCCTAGCGCGCCGCCCGAGCCTCCCTCGCCGATCACCACGCTCACGATGGGCGTCTTTAGCCGGCTCATCTCGCGCAGGTTCACCGCGATCGCCTCGGCCTGCCCGCGCTCCTCGGCGCCCAGCCCGGGGTACGCCCCGGGCGTGTCCACCAGCGTCACGACCGGCAGCCCGTACTTCTCGGCGAGCTTCATCTTCGCCATCGCCTTGCGATACCCCTCCGGGTGCGCGCACCCGAAGTGGCATTTGATCTTCTCCTGCGTGTCCCGCCCCTTCTGATGCCCGATGATCAGGCACTTGTGCGGGCCGAGGCGCCCGAACCCGGTCACCAGCGCCGGGTCGTCCCCGAAGCGCCGGTCGCCGTGCAGCTCGACGAAGTCGCGCGCCATGTTCGCGATGTAGTCGCGCGTCTGCGGGCGGTTCGGGTGACGCGCCACCCGCACCGTGTCCCACGGCGAGAGCTTGCGGTACACCTTCTTAAGCACCCGCTCGCGCTCGGCCCGCAGCTTGGTCAGGTCCTCGGCGTCCGCGGGCGCCGGGTCCACAACCCCGCCCAACGCGGGCACCTCCAAGTCGCCCTGGCCCGCGGACCGCTCGGCCCGGTCGATCCGGTCCTCAAGCTCGCGGACGGGCTGCTCGAAATCAAGCTGGTAGAACATACGAACGGGCCTCCGAGCCGCGGCGTTCCCTCGCCACTGCGTCCCAGCAGTTTACGACCCGAGCCCGCCCGGGTGGTATCCTCGGCCCATGGGGAACGAAACACCGCTGGCGGTCATCGGGGGCGGCACCATGGCCCGGGCCATTCACACCGGGGCTACCAAGGCCGGCGTCGTGGGCGATCGGTGCGTCGTCGCCGAGCCAGACGCGTCGCGTCGGGGCGGGTTTGCCCGCGCCGTCGCGACCGCCGCCGAGGCCTTGGCGTGGGTGCGGGCGAACGAACCCGAGCCGGGCATCGGGCAGGTGCTGCTGGCGGTCAAGCCGCAGGTCTTCGCCGAGATCGCCCCCGAGCTGCGCCAGGACATCACCGAGGGCGGGCCCGGGCGGATTGTCATTTCGATCCTCGCGGGGTTGACGAGCACGAAGCTCCGCGCCGGGCTGGGCGAGGGGGCGCGCATCGTCCGTGTCATGCCCAACACGCCCGCGCAGATCAGCCGAGGCATGTCCGCGATCAGCGTTGGAGAAGGCGCCACGATCGACGACGCCGATTTCGCCCACGAGCTCTTCGCGAGCGTCGGGCGGACCATCGCCCTGCCCGAGTCGATGATGGACGCGTTCACGGCCCTCGCCGGCTCGGGCCCGGCGTACGTCTTCTACCTCGCCGAGGCGATGCTCGACGCCGCCATGGAACTCGGGTTCGAGCGCGACCAGGCGCTCACGATCGTCCGCGAGACCGTCGCGGGCGCGGGCGAACTGATGCGATCCGGCGCCGACGCGCCGCGGGCCCTGCGCGCCGCGGTGACCAGCAAGGGCGGCACGACCGCCGCCGCGATCGACGTGCTCGACCAGGCCGGCGTGATGGACGACGTCATGCGCGCCGTCCACGCCGCCCGCCATCGGGGTTCCGAACTCGCCGGCGGGTGAAGGCAGGGACGGGGGCGTGTGGCGGTCAGAAGTCCCGCCGCACGAACAGCAGGCAGGTGATCCCGACCATCACGAACTCAAAGATGAGCGACGTGCCCACGATCCACCAGATCGACCGTCCGCGCAGCCGCTCGTTGATCCGCTCGCTCAACTCGTCGTCGTCCACCACGATGTCCTGGTTCGGATCCTCAAGATCGAACGCGGGCTCGGGGTCCGGTTCGCCCATCTGCAGCGCCTCAGGATCGACGAGGTGACGTTCGAGAAGGTCGATCGTCTCGCCCGTCTTGGGCAGGGCGGTCTTCACCCCGACGGTCAGGCGTGTCCAGAACTGCAGCTGCCCGAGCGTCTCGCGATCGGATTCCAGCCGCTCGAATTGCCCTTCGAGGAACGGGTTGTACGCCACGACTTCGTCATCGCTGGGAGCGTACCCCGCCTCGATCGCGGCCTCGACCGATCCGTGTTCCTGTGTCTGCAGCAACTGGACGGTGTTCGCCTGCATTAGGTCGATCCGAGCCTCGCGCTTCTCGACAACCAGCGATTGGTTCTCGGTGAGCATGAGCATGATGCCGTCGCCCATGTTGACGAGGAACAACGCCCCCCAGAGCAGCACCGTCAGGAGCAACGCCGCGACCGTGGACCGCGTCACCATCCCCAGCAGGGCGCACACGCTGAACAGGTAGCTGTAGAACAGCACCACGATCGGGATCGCCAGAAACAGCCCGAAGTTCCACACCCCGGCCCGAATCCCAAACACGAGGAAGCACCCGAGGCTGAACACCCCGACCTGCAACGCCACGAACAGCAGCCCCGTCCCCAGCTTGGTCAGCAGCAGCCGCAGGCGTGAGATCGGTTTGGACAGCACCGTCTCGATCGACCCGCCCGAGATCAGATCGGGCACGATCCCCGCCGTGGAGACCAGCGCCAGGATCGTCGCGATCCACGACAGCCACAACCCGATGCCAAGGTTGCTGAAGATGAGCGTGTAGAAGATCTCCCGCGACATCATCGACGTATTCAGCGGGAGCCAGTTCTGCCGCCACCCGAAGATCGACACGCTTTTATCGTCGATCCCCAACGCCCCAAGCGCCAGCACCACCAGCCCGGACAGGAGCAGCGTGATCCAGAACAGCTTCTTCGCGTTCAGCTCGCGGTACGCGTCGAGGAACAGGGCGAGTGTCTGCGTGAGCATCAGTGCGCCCCCTTCTTTTCATTGCGAACCGCACCGGGTGCTAAGGCCTTGCCCGTTGTCGGGTCGGTGACAGCCTGCATAAACAGATCCTCGAGCGACGGGCGTTTCTGCACGACCGACCGGATCGTCACGCCTTGGGCGCGCAACGCGTCGATCACCGGCTCGATGGCAAGCGGGTCCGCCGTCCCCACCCGCAGCATCGTCCGCTCGATCTCGACCCACGTCCCATCGCCCAGCGTCCCCGAGAACCCGACGCGTTTGGCGAGCCCCGCCGAGCTGCCCTCGTTCTTTTCTGTCACCCCGCCGGGCAGCGCTTTGCGCAGTGTGCCCAGCGCGCCGGCGACGTCATCCCCGGACGCCACGATGTCGATCTCGTACCGGTGCTGCCCCGCCGTCAGTTCGTCGATCGTCCCCTGGCTCCGCACCTGCCCCTGCACAAGGATCGCGACGCGGTCGCAGACCATTTCGAGCTCGGAGAGCAGGTGCGAGTTGATGAAGACCGTCCGCTGCTCGTCGCGCAAGCGGGCGACGATGTCGCGGATGTCGCGCCGCCCGACCGGGTCCACGCCGTCCGTCGGCTCGTCGAGCACGACAAGCTTCGGGTCGTTCATGAGCGCCTGGGCGATGCCCAGGCGCTGGCGCATGCCCTTGGAATAGCCGCCGACTTTCTTGCCGGCCCAGTCGGACATGCCTACGACATCGAGCAGCTGCCCGGTGCGTTGTTTTCGCTCGCGCCGCGGCACCTTGCCCATCGCGCCGAAGAAATCCAGCACCTGCGCGCCCTTGAGGTAGGGCGGGAACCGGTGGTGCTCGGGCAGATACCCCACGCGCCCAAGCGTCGGCTTGTGCCCCACGGCGTGCCCGAGCATCGTCCCCTTGCACGCCGACGGGCGGATGACCGTCATCAGGATCTTGACGAGCGTGGACTTGCCCGCGCCGTTGGGACCGAGCAGCCCGAACACCTCGCCCGGGGCGACGTGCATCTCGATGCCGCGGAGCGCACGGACTTTGCCCTTGTAGGTCTTGGCGACGTGCGAGAGGTCGATGGCAAGGTCGGACATGGAAAAAGCCTCGGGGGTTCAGCCCTTGCGGGCCACGACGTGGAACACGTGCCAGTGCTTGTGCGCTTCGCCGGCGTGCGCGCTCGGGCGGTCCTCCTCGCGGAAGGACTCAAGTATGGACTTGGAGAATAGACCCAGCACCTGCGCGCGGGTCAGGTGGGTGCGGTCCTCGAGAATCGCCCAGTCGTCGCGGTCACCGAAGAACTGGCCGGAGAACCGCCCGCCGGGCTCGACGGCACCGTAGATGAGCGCCCAAAGCGCGTCGAATCCGCTGGGGGGGCAGAACGGGAGCGAAAAGCTTGCGTTCACCAGTGCCGCCCGCGGCGGGCGCGTGTCGGCAAAGTCTGCGAGCACGACCTCCAGGCGGCCATCTTTGATCGCCCGTGCGCATATCGGGTGCGCACGCAGGCGGTCGAGCCCGTCCGACGATGCGTCCTGGGCCCACACCCGCCACCCGCTCTCGAGGAGTTCGACGACGTCCCGCCCTGCACCGCACCCGAGGTCCGCCGCCAGCGGAGGGTCAGCCGGGTCGATCTCCCCGAAAGCTTCGATTGCTGCGAGCAGGGTGTCCCGCGCGGGCTTGCCCACCATGCGGTCGAAATAGGCGGGCCAATCACGTCGCTGGGCGGCTTCGTGCGCCGGGGCGGGCTTGGGCGTCGGGCTCGTCGGGTCGCTGATCGTCATACGCTCCCCCAAATGTACCCGGACCTCCCCTCCTTCGTTGACGCGCTCGAGAGATCCGGGGAGTTGGTGCGCGTCCGCGGGCGGGTGTCGGCGGTTTGCGAGATCAGCGCGATCGCCGACCGGGTCTCCAAATCGCCCGCCCCGAGCCTCGGATCGTCCGAGACCGCGCGCACCGACCCTGAGTTCCACGCCTTGGGCGGCCCGGCCCTGCTGTTCGAGGATGTCGAGGGGTCGGACTTCCCGGTGCTCATCAACGCGTTCGGGTCGTACCGGCGGATCGAGATGGCGCTGGGCGGGCGCCCGCTCGAGGAGATCGCCGCCCGGATCGGCGGGCTGGTCAAGCCCGAGCCGCCGCGGTCGCTCGGCGAGGCGATCGCCAAGGCCAAACAGTTCGCGCCGCTGCTGAAGATCGGGCCCAAGCGTCTGCGCGGGGCGGGCGCGTGCCAGCAGGTTGTGATCGAGGGCGACGCGGTCGATCTGACGAAGATCCCCATGCTCCGGTGCTGGGCGCACGATGGCGACTACGCGGCGCTGGGTTACCCCGCGGGTGTCAACAACGGCGTCCCCGGGCTCGGGCACGCCGACATCGACGCCGAGCGATGGGAGCGAGAGTTCCGCGGCAGGTACATCACGCTCGCGGGGATCCACACGATCCACCCGGACGACCGGGGCAGCGACAAGCCTCGCTCGCACAACATCGGGATGTACCGGGTGCAGCTGCTCGGGCGCAACCGCATGGCGATGCACTGGCACATGCACCACGACGGGGCGAGCCATTGGCGCGCGTGGAAGGCGACCGGCGAGCCGATGCCCGTCGCGGTGGCGCTGGGCGGGTCGAGCGTGCTGGCGTACGCGGCGACGTGCCCGCTGCCGCCGGGGATTAGCGAGTTGCTGATGGCGGGATTCCTGGGCGGGCGCGGCGTGCGGCTGTGTCACGCGAAGACCGTGCCGGTCTGGGTGCCGGCGGACGCGGAAATGGTGATCGAGGGCTTTGTGCGCACGGACGCGGGGTATCCCGGGTGGGAGCCGGGTCGCTCG
>BQJQ01000125.1 GCA_021604785.1 Phycisphaeraceae bacterium | reverse complement strand
CGTCGGTGCGGGCGCAGGAGCCGGTTCAGCCCATCGCCCCGGCCCCCGCGAGGGCCGCTGAGCCGGACGCTTTCGAGCCCGCGCCCTTCCGCGTCGCTCAGACGTTCCACGACACATTCGCCGGCGGCGCCGTCGCGGCGGACCACCCCGTCGCATCTGCGGCGGGCGCGGAGATGCTCGCCCGCGGCGGAAACGCCGTGGACGCGGCGGTCGCGGCCTCGTTCACGCTCTCGGTCGTCCGCCCGTACTCATGCGGCATCGGCGGTGGCGGGTTCATGGTGATTCACCTCGCGAACGACCCGAAGCACGGGGCCGTGGACACGGCGATCAACTACCGCGAGACCTCGCCCGGCGCGGTCGGCCGCACCTACTTCGAGAAACTCCCCGAGGACGCGAGCACCCGAGGCGGGCACAGCGTCGCGACGCCCGGCTCCGTCGCCGGCTTGCTCTACGCGCTCGAGCACTACGGCACGCTCGATCGCGCGACCGTCCTCGCCCCGGCGATCAGAGCCGCGACCGTCGGGTTCGTGGTCGATGCCCACTACGTCGAGACGGTCGGGAACCTCACCAACAAGTTCGAGTCCAACCCCGACTGGCAGGAGCGGTTCGCGTTCGTGTGGGAGCGGTTCCTCCGGCGGGGCGAGGTTGCGGTGGGCGACACGATCGTGCTGCCCGAGCAGGCGTTGGCGCTGTCGCTCATTTCTGAATCCGGGTTCGACGCGTTCACCAAGGGCCCGATCGGCGGCGCGATTGAGGCGGCGATCGCGGCGGACGGCGGGGTGCTGAACCGCGCCGATATCAGGGGCTACGCGCCCCTCGAGGTCGAGCCGCTGCGACGCGAGATCCAGGGCAAGACGTTCCTCGCCATGCCACCGCCCTCCTCGGGCGGCGTCGCGATGTTCCAGGCGCTCACCCTGCTGGACATGCACGGGATGGACCTGGAAGACCGCATCGACACACCCCTCGAGGTGCACCTGCTCACCGAAGCGTTCAAGCACGCGTTCGCCGACCGGTCAAAATTCCTCGCGGACCCAGAGTTCGCGCCGGTGCCCATGGACAAGCTGCTCGCCGATCAGGAGCTCTCGCGCCTTGAACGCCTCATGCTCGACGGCGCCACGGTTCAGATCAACGCCTACGGCACCGGGGCAAAGGTCTTCCCGATCATCCGGCGCGACGACAGCGGCACCAGCCACATCTCGGTCGTAGACGCGCACGGCGGGGCCGTCGCGTGCACCGAGACGATCAACCTGGAGTTCGGCTCGCTCGTCGTCGTCCCCGGGTACGGGTTCTGCCTCAACGACCAGATGGACGACTTCACCACGCGCCGCAACGCGAACAACGCGTTCTCGCTCCGCCAATCACGCCACAACTTCCCCGAGCCGGGCAAGCGACCTGTTTCGAGCATGAGCCCGACGATCGTGCTCGACGAAGACGGCGTGCTCGCCGTCGCGGGTGCGTCGGGTGGGCCGCGGATCATCACGGGGACGACCGAGGTGCTGCTCAACGCCTTCGCGGGGATGGACGCGGGCGACGCCGTCGCTGCGCCGCGGTTCCACCACCAGTGGAGCCCGAACACGCTGCTGCTCGAGCCCGGGATGCTCACCGGCGAGGGCCAGCGGACCGACCTCGAGGCCCGGGGGCACCCGCTCGGTGTCCACAAGCAGATCGGGAACGTGCAACTGATCACCCGCACCCCCGGCGGGTGGCAGGCCGCGTCGGACCCCCGCAAGGGCGGTCGCCCCGCGGGGCTCTGAGCCCGCGGGTTCAGAAACCGGCGCCGGCCGAGCGTCGGAGCGCCGCGGGGGGCGAATACTTGCGCCCTTGACCACGACCCCCGCCGACCAGCCCGAGCCCGCGACCGTTGTTCCCCCCGCCGGCGTGGTCGGCCGGGTCCGTGCCCGCAGCGCGACCGCCGTAGGCACGCACGCGATCTGCGACTACTTCTCGTTCGTGCTCATCTCGCTGCTGCCGGTGTTCACGACGCACCTCGGGCTGACGACCGCCAACAAAGCCGTGCTCATCGGCGTGGGCACCGTCTGCTCTGGCGTCATCCAGCCGGTGGTCGCGTGGGTGAGCGACAAGTTCGACACGCGCGTGCTAGCGACCGGCGGGCTGTTCCTCGCGGTGGTGAGCGTCGCGTGCTACGGGCTCGCCGCTCGGTTCGAGCACCTGATCATCCTCCAGGCGCTCGCCACGACGGGCGTGGGCGCCTTCCACCCGCCCGCCGCGGCGGTCGTGGGGCGCATGTCCGGGGCCCGGCGCTCGGTCGGCATGGCGATCTTCTTCCTCGCGGGCATGCTCGGGGGCATGGCGGGGAACGTCACCGCGCCGCGGTACGTCTCGTGGATGGCCGAGCGCGCCGGCACGGCCGCGACGCCCGACATCGGCGCGGGGCTCGACGCGCTCGCGTGGCTCGCGATCCCGGGTGTGCTCGCGTGCGTCTTCCTCGCCTGGGCGATCCACAAGACCCCGCACCGCCACCACGCCGCCCGCGACCATCACACGAGCCTCGGCCCGGTCGAGCGCCGGCGTCGGTGGTCCGCCGTGGGCGTGCTGTACGGGGCCAACGTGATCCGGTTCAACGTGAACCTCGCGCTGGTCTACCTCTTCAACGAGTGGGCCGAGGCGCACACCCGCGCGCAAGCGGGGGTGGACACGCTCGCCGACACCCTGGGCACGCAGGCGTCCCAGCTCAACGGGTTCATGCAGGCGTCGATGCAGCTTGGCATGGGCGGCATGGGCTTGCTCCTCGGGTTCACCCTCGCCCGCCGGTTCGAGAAGCACGCGTTCGTCGGGTTCCCGCTCGCCGGCGCCGTTGTGATCGCATTGATGCCGATCGCCGAGGGCGTGCCCGGGGCGGGGGTGCCGATCGCGCTGGGGCTCGCGGTGCTCTCGGGCGTCGGGTTCGGGTGCATGATCCCGGTCTCGATGGCCGTCGCCCAGCGCCTGCTCCCGCACCGGACCAGCCTCGCATCGGGCATGATGCTCGGCGGCGCCTGGGCCTTCGGGTTCGTCGGCCCGCTCGTCGTCGAACGCGTCCACACGGACGTCTCGCTCGACGCGGCGTTCTACACCACCGGCGTCGCCCTCGCGACGGCGGGCCTGCTCTGCCTCGCGCTGCCCGGGCGATTGCTGACCGACGCGGTCGATCACCACTGATCGGACGTGCGCCTTCGCCCGCATCCCGAATTGATTTCGCACCACCCGGATGGGTGCCCGCAGCGGGCGCATGCCCGTTCTACGCGCCCAAGGCGGGTCCGCGTGACACTCACGTGACACGCGTGTGACCCCCGTGTTGCGCCCGTTCCGCGTGACAAACCGGTGACGGCAGCGAGCCGAATGGGACGGTACTGATGGGCGTTGCCACACCACGAAGGGAGCCACCCATGCCGACCATGATCAAGACCGCCACGCCGTTGCTCGCCCTGACCCTCGCGCTCGCCGCGGGGTCCGCGACCCCCGCGATCGCCTGCCCGCCGCCGCCCGCGCCCGATGTCGTTGATGTCGCGCAAGAGGACGCGCGCCCCGTCGTCGAGGTCGTCTTCGTGCTCGACACCACCGGGAGCATGGCGGGGCTGATCGAGGGCGCCAAGCAGACGATCTGGTCGATCGCGACCGAGATCGCCCGGGCCGAGCCGACGCCGACGGTGCGGATGGGCCTGGTCGCGTACCGAGACCGCTCGGACGACTACGTCGTCCGCTCGTACGAATTGACCGAGGACCTGGACGCGATGTACACGAGCCTGATGACCTTCGCCGCGGGCGGCGGGGGCGACACGCCCGAGTCCGTCAACGAGGCGCTGAACCGGGCCGTGACGGGGTTCGAGTGGTCCGACGACCCGGACGCGTTGAAGCTGGTCTACCTCGTGGGCGACGCGCCGCCGCACATGGACTATCAGGACGACGTTCCGTACATGGACTCGTGCACGCTCGCGCTTGAACGCGGGCTGATCATCAACACGATCCAGTGCGGGTCAATCACGGACACGGAGCCGGTGTGGCGTGAGATTGCGCGCCGTGCCGAGGGCGGGTTTATCCGTGTGGAGCAGTCGGGCGGGGCGGTGGTGATCGAGACGCCGTTCGATGCCGAGCTGGCGAGCCTCGGGGCCGATTTGGGCGCGACGTCCGTGGGCTACGGCGACGCGAGCGAGATACTCGCCCAGGCCCGCAAGCGCGAAGCCGCCGAATCGCTCGACGAGAAGACGGCCGCGGCGCCCGCCGCGGACCGCGCGATGTACAACGCCAGCGCCGCGGGCGCCCGCAACGCGTTCGGTCGGCAGGACCTCGTCGCGGACATCGCCTCGGGGACGATCGAGCTCGAAGCCATCCCCGAAGAGCAACTCCCCGAGCCCATGCAGGCGATGACCGCCGACGAGCGCCGGGCGTACGTCGAAGGGCTCGCCGCCCAGCGGGCCCAGGTGCAGGCGAAGATCGCTGAACTCTCGTCCAAGCGCACCGCCTACCAGCGCGAGCGCATGAGCGATCGTGACGCGGACGGCTTCGACCGCCAGATCGTTGGCACCCTCCGCGACCAGGCCCGGGCCAAGGGGCTCGAACTCCCCGAGCCCGAGGCGGACACCGCCCCGGACACCGAGACCAGCACCGACACCGACGCCTGAACGCGCCCGACCCAAAGCACACAAAGGAGCCACCCATGCTCAGCAGGATTCTTCTCTCGATCGCCGCGACGGCCGGCCTCATCGCGCCCGTCGCGGCGCAGGACCGCGGGCGGGACATCCCCGAGCCGCGCGTGCAGTTCGTCGTGCCCCAGCGCCCGATCGTCCAGCCGTACCACCAGGCCCCCGTGCGCATCAGCGCCGCCGAGGCGAATGTCCGCATCCGCGACCGCGTCGCGACGACGGACCTGGTCATCACCGTCTCCAACCCGGGCCCGCAGCTGGCCGAGGCGCAGCTGCTGCTGCCCGTGCCCGACGGGTCGGCGATCAAGTCGTTCAAGCTCGATGCGCTCGGGGACGACTCGCAGGCCGTGCTGCTGCCCGCGGCCGAAGCGCGGCGGATCTACGACGAGATCGTCCGCAAAATCGTGGACCCGGGTCTGCTCGAGTTCGCCGGCATGGGGCTCATCCGGTCGAGCGTCTTCCCCGTCGAGGGCGGCAAGACGCAGACCTTCCGCGTCAGCTACGAGCAGGTCCTCAACGCGCACGCCGGGCGGGTGGACTACGTCCTGCCCCGCACCGAGGCCCTGGACACCACCGGCGTCGAGTGGTCCATCACGCTCGACATCGAGAGCTCGTCGGGCTTGGGCCCGATCGTCTCTCCGTCGCACCCGATCGAGACCATGCGCGACGGCTCGCGCAAGGCCCGCGTCCGCGTCAACGCGCCAAACGACCCCGGCTCGTTCCGCCTGAGCGTGCTGCACCAGTCCGAGGGCGGCGGCATGACCGTCATCGCCTACCCCGACGCCCGCGTCGCCGACGGCCAAGGCGGGTACTTCATGCTCGTCGGCGGCGCCCCGGACTCGTGGGCCACCACCGACACCCCGGACCGCGAGGTCACGCTCGTCATCGACCGCTCCGGCTCGATGCGCGGCGACAAGATCAAGCAGGCCAAGCTCGCCGCGCTGCAGGTCCTCGAAGGGCTCAACACCGGCGAACGCTTCAACATCATCGACTACTCGGGCACCGTCGAACGGTTCGCCCCCCAGCCGCGGGTGAAGAACGCCGAGACGATGGCCGCCGCCCGGGCGTATATCAACGCCCTTGAAGCGAACGGCAGCACCAATCTGCACGACGCGCTCGTCGCCGCCCTCCGCCAGCCCACGGCGGACGGCTCGCTCCCGCTCGTCCTCTTCCTCACCGACGGCCGCGCCACCGACGGCGTGACCAGCGAGGTCGGCATCCGCGACGCCGCCAAGGCTGCCAACGAGCACCACCGACGCGTCTTCACCTTCGGCGTCGGGTTCGACGTCAACGCGCCGCTGCTCACCGGGCTTGCCGAGGCGACCCGGGCCGCGCCCACGTTCGTGTTGCCCGAGGACTCGATCGAGGTCAAGGTGTCGGAGGTGTTCGACCGGCTCGACGGGCCGGTGCTTGTCAACCCCATCGTGGACGCGTACGCGGGTGACATGGACTGCTTCCCGAGCCACGTCCGCGAACTTCAACCGCGGCGTTTGTCTGACCTTTACGACGGTGACCAGCTGATCGTGCTGGGTCGATACACGGATAACAAGCCGTTCACCTTGCGCCTTCGCGGGACCGTTTCAACCGACCCGAACTCCGAGTCACGCAGCATCACCATGACCTTCAACCCCGCCGACGCCTCCGTCGCCAACAGCTACGTCCCGCGCATGTGGGCCCAGCGGCGCATCGGCGAGATCATCGGCCAGATCCGCCAGGCCGGCGCCGAGGGGCGCGAGCCCGACACCGAGCTGGTCGAGGAGATCGTGCGTCTGTCCACCGAGCACGGCATCCTGACCGAGTACACCTCTTTCCTCGCCGCCGAGGAGACCCAGTTCGCCGCCCGCCCCGGCGAGTCCCGCGACGACGCGTTCGACCGCGTCGCCGCGCCAGTCCGCTCGAGCATGTCCCGCAGCGCCGTCGGCGGGCGGACAGGCTCGGGCGCCGTCACGCAGGAGCTCAACCAGCAGGCCCAGACCCGTCGCGGCTACGCGATGAAGAACGAGTACCAGTACGCCGACACGGACGGACGCGTGCAGACACGCGAGATCACCACCGTCCAGCGGGTCAACCAGTCCACCATGTTCCGGCGCGCCGGCAACCGCTGGGTCGAGGCCCCCGCCCTCGAACGCGAGGCTGACGAGCCCGACCAGACCATCGACTTCGCCACCGATGCGTACTTCGCCCTCGTCACCGACCTGGCGACCCAGAACCGCCAGGGCCTCATCGCCAACCGCGGCGACGTCCTCCTCCTCAACCACGGCCAGCTCGTGCTGGTCCGCAACCCGTCCTGAACAGCCGGGCCGGTTGACCCGATACCCTTACGCCCGGGCGGCCCGACCGCCGCCCGCGGCGCTTCGAACGCCCGACGCCCACAGCGTCAGAACCAGGAAGTGAGACGCACATGAACCACACGACTACCCGACGCACCCTCGCCCTGCTCGCCGGATCCCTCACCGCGACGGCCCCCGCCCTCGCCGCCGACGGCACCGCCCTGACCATCTACTCCACCGCCTCCCCGGGCGCGATCCCCGCCGAGATGTACCGCCCGACCGCCGGGCAGGGCGGGTACAACCCGAACCGGTACCAGCAGGTGCCCGGGTACGCCGTCATCAAGCAGCTGCGCGACATGCAGATCGACGCGGGCGTCGGCTCGTACGAGTTCACCGACGTCGCCGCCCTGCTCGACCCGACCACCGTCCGCTTCGAATCCCTCACCGACCCCGACGGCACCAGCGTGCTCGAGCAGGACTACCGCTTCGACCTGCTGAGCATGGACAAGATGCTCGAGCGGTACATCGGCGAGGAGATCATCTTCGCCGGCCGCAAGATGCAGCTCCTCTCCATCGCCGGCGGGGGCATGCTGCTCCAGGACCCCGAGGGCCCGATCAACTTCCAGCAGGGCTACCACAACGTGCAGTTCCCCTCGCTCGCCGAGGGGTTGGTCTTGGAGCCCACGCTCGTTTGGAAGCTCGCCGCCGACCTGGGCGGCACGCACGAGACGCGGATCAGCTACCAGACCACCGGCATCACCTGGTGGGCCGACTACAACATCGTCTGGAACGAGGGCGAGGGCGCCAACGACGGCACCGTCGACGTCGGCGCCTGGGTCAGCATCCTCAATCAGTCCGGCGGCACCTACGACGACGCGCAGCTCAAGCTCGTCGCGGGCGACGTCCACCGGGCGCCGGTGGGCCGCGGCGGCGGGCGGAACGAGATGCTGTACGCCCGCTCCGCAGTCGCCGAGGATTCGAGCAAGGGCTTCGAGGAGAAGTCCTTCTTCGAGTACCACCTCTACACCCTGGGCCGTCCGACCACCATCCCGGACCGCTCGACCAAGCAGATCGAGCTCTTCGAGCCCGCCAACGCCATCCCCGCCGACAAGATCATGGTCTACGACGGCGCCGCCCAGGTCCCCTGGTGGCACTACACCGCCGCGATCTCCGACCGCAACTTCGGCGTCACCGGCAACTCCAAGGTCGAGGTCTACGTCCGCTTCGACAACTCCGAGGAGGACGGGCTGGGCATCCCGATGCCATCGGGGCGCATCCGCGTGAGCAAGCTCGACGACGCCGACGGCTCGCTCGAGTTCATCGGCGAGGACGTCATCGACCACACCCCCCGCGAAGAAGAGATCCTCATCAAGCTCGGCAACGCCTTCGACGTCGTCGGCGAGCGCACACAGACCGACTTCCGGACCGGCAAAAACTGGATCACCGAGACCATCGAGGTCACCCTCCGCAACCGCAAGGACCAGCCCGTGGACGTGATCGTCACCGAGCACATGTACCGGTGGGCGAACTGG
>BQJQ01000124.1 GCA_021604785.1 Phycisphaeraceae bacterium | reverse complement strand
GGGGTCGGGTTCGACCAGCTCAAGCGGCGCGACGCACATCGGCGCCAGCGCCGGCTGCTCGCGCTCACGGGTGTTTCGGCTGCGATCGCCGCGGTGACGCTGCTGCTCGCGGCGGCCGCGTTCGTCGCCCGCAACGACGCTTCACGCCAGCGGGATCTGGCGGAGGAGCGTGCCGTCGAGGGGCTGGGGTTGTTGTCGGGAACGCTCGTGGACCGCGGGTGGCAGGCGTACGACCAGGGGGACCTGCCGGGGGCGTTGCTGTGGCAGACCGAGGCGTTGCGCCGGATCGAGACCGCGGGGATGCGAACCGAACGCGAGCAGGAATGGGCCCGCGCCCAACGGCGGCGCGTGGGGCACCTCGGCTCGCTCATGCCCGAGCTTGTCTTTTCGATGGCGCACGAGCGCACTGACGAGCACATCTCCGGAGCAATTTTCAGCCCCGACGGATCGATGATCGCCACGATCGGGTGGGACGGCACGGCCCGCGTGTGGGACGCGCACACCGGCGCCGCTCGGTTCCCGCCGCTGCAGATCGAGACGCGGTCGGACGGCGTCGCGTTCTCACCCGATGGCTCGGTGCTCGCGACCGGGTCGTCGAACGGGGCCGTGCGGCTGTGGAGCACGGGAACGGGTCAGCAGATCGGCGAGACATACCACGCGGGCGAGTTTGCCGCCACGCGTATCGCGGGGTTCTCGCCCGACGGCTCGCGCGTGTTCGTGTGGAGTCTTTGGGCGGGCGCTGCGATCCTCGACGCGGCAACAGGGGCCGAAATGGTCCGCCCCGACACCCCGGTCAATCCTTGGCCCGGCATCGTAGAGTGCATGCTCTCACCTGACCGCCGCCACGCCGCGGCGTGTCTCGCGGACGGGTCGATCATGCGGTGGGACACCACAACGGGCGCGCAGGTCGGCAAGATACACACCGTCGGTCGCAACATCACGACGATGGCGTACTCGGACGACGGCACGCGGCTCGCCGCCGGGTGCCAGGCCGGCATGGTCTGGGCGTGGGACATGACCGCCGACGTGCCTATCGGTGGGTGGAACGACGACGGGAATCTTGTCAACGCGGTCGACTGGGCGGGCGACAACCAGCGGCTTCTTGTCAGCCTCAACAACGGCGAGGTCCGCGTGCTCGACCTGCTCGAACGGGCGGACCCAGCGCACCGGGTGTCCGTGTTCAACACGGGTGAATTCGGCGTGCGGGCCCGCTTTATCACGCCGGACACCAGATACGTTGCGAGCTTCAACGACGCGGCGTGGGTTGTTTCGGCGGTCACCGGGCGGGTCATCTCGGGGCCGATGGCGCACGGCGGCAGTGCACGCGACGCGGTCGCGAACGCTGACAGCACCCGCGTGCTCACGTGGTCGGGGGATGGCACCGCGCGCCTGTGGGACCCGTTCGGCGCGCCAGGCATCGAACGTATCCGCGCACGCGGGCGATCCGAGGGCAGCCCGTCGCCCACGACGACCGCCCGAGCGATCGTGACCAAGGCTGGGCAGCCGATCACCGCGACGCAGGGCACGCTCTGGTCGTGGGCCCGATCTGCTTCGGACGGCTGGCAGCGGACGCCGCTGATCGCGGTCGACGAGTACTTCATCGCCAACGGGCTGCTCGAACTCCCCGATGGACGCGTCGTCACCGCGTTCGGTCCGACGGCGTTCATCATCGATCCCGCGTCCGGCGAAACAACCCGGATCTCGCCCGAGCACACGGATGGCGTCTATGGCATGACGTACGACGCGGAACGGAACTGGCTCTTCCTCAAGTGCGGCGGCGTTGCCGTGGCGGACGCATCGACCGGCGCGATCGTCGCGGCGTACGGGCGGGACGTCGGGCCTTCGGAGGTGACCGCGGCGGCGTTCCTAGGCAACGGCGAGCGGGCGGTGGTCGCGCACGCCGTGGATGATGGCGGGCCGACCACGACGCTGTCGATCGTTTCTTTGCACGAGGGCGATGTCGTCGGCATGCCGGTTGAGCTCAAAGGAGCATATTCAGTCTCCGGGCTTGCCCGGGGGGGAAGTATGGCGATCGTCATCGCGCCCGGCGCGGCCGAGCTTCGTCCCATCGACGATCTCGCGCGCGTCGTCAAAACGTTCCCGCACGCACCGATTATCTACAGCGCTCGCAGTTCCGGCGACCTGCTCATCCTCGAAGGCTACGACGATGTCCGCGTCTGGAACATCGAAACCGGCGAGCCGGTCAGCCCACTGATCCGCCACGACGGCACCAGCGTCACGGCGATCTCGCACGATCGCTCCTTGATCGCAACGGGCTCCATCGACGGCAGCGTCCTCCTCTGGAACGTGGCCGATGGGCGAATCGTGATGCCTTCGATCGACGCGGGGGGCGAGGTGTCGGGGCTCTCATTCGCACCGGGCGATGAAGCGCTCGTCATCGCGGCGGACGACGCGCTCATCGTGCCGATCACGTCAACCAACGCTTCGGTGGGCGAACTCACACGGCGCGCGGCGTTGCTTTCGACGCGCGTCATCGACAGCCGAGGATCGGTCGAGCGCCTCGGGCGGCAGGCCTGGTTGGACATGTACAACACCGACGCAGCCGTGCCCCCGGCGCCCTAACCGAGCCGATTCTCCGGTATTTCATGGCCCGCTCGGCAGCCGCTCGCGCAGGGCTTCGGCTTCGCCCTGCTTCCCGTTCCCCTCGCACGCGTCGGCCAGCACCGCGACGAGCCGGAGCACCATCTCGGCTTCGGCATCGAGTTCGGCCTCGGCCGCGGCGAGCCCGCGCCGGGCGATGGGCTCGCTCCGCTCGGCGTCTCCTGCCTCGAGGAACGAGCGGGCAGCTCCGAGCCAAGCGTTGAGCACCATCTCATCGGCGGGGCCGTAGATATCGGCCAGCCGCACCGCGGCGCCCTCGTACAGCTCGCCGGCCTCCGCGTTCGCGCCCCGCTCGCGGTACGCCGAGGCGAGCCCGAATTCGAGGCTGACGGTGAGCGGGTGATCCGCGCCGAGCGATTCGCGTGCGTCATCGATCGAGCCGGCGATGAGCGCTTCCGCCTCCGCCGGCCGCCCGCTCTCGAGCAGCAGCGAGCTGTAGCTCCGCGTGCAGGTGATGGTGCCCGGGTGCCCGGGGCCGAAGACCTCGCGGCAGGCTTCGAGCGTCTCGCGGTAGATCGGTTCGGCTTCCTCCAGCCGCCCCATGCTCTCGAGCAGGAACGCGAGGTTGTGCTTGGTCACCAGCGTGTCCGGGTGCCCGACGCCCAGCTGCGCCTCTTCGCCCGCGAGGATCCGCCGAAAGATCGGCTCGGCCTCGTCGTAGCGCCCGAGCCCCTCGTACGCCGCGGCGACGTTGTTCATCGCGGTGAGTGTCAGCGGATGATCCTCGCCGAGTGTTTCGACGCGGTGCTCGAGCATCTCTTCGTAATACGGCAGGGCTTCCTCGAACCGGCGCGTCTCGAAGTACACGCCCGCGAGCCCGTTCCGCGAGCTGATGGCAAGGGAGTGATCCGCGGGGATCGGATCGGGGACGGCTGCACGTATGCGCTCGAGCGCCGCGACAGCCTCGTTGTACCGCCCGAGCTCACGCTCCAGATTTGAAAGCGTGAGCACAACCGCGAGGGTGCGCTCGTTGGTCGGCCCGAACGCGGCTTCCGCGTTTGCCAACGCCCCCTCGATGTGCTCGCGGGCCTCGTCGAACCGCCCGGTAGTGGTGTACAGGTCGCCCAGATCCTGGCGGGCGAAGACGCTCAGCTCGTGCCCCCTGCCCAGCGACGCCTCGAGCTGCTCGACGCCCCGCTTGAGTTCACGCTCGGACGCGTCGTATTCCCCGATGACGTTGTAGATATTGCCGATGGACGTGTGCACAGCCCCGGCGATCTCCGGGCGGTCGGCGAAGCTTTCGTCCACGACCTGGGTCGCCGTGTCCACCACCTCGCGGACCGTGACATCCGCCCCGCCCTTGCCCGGCACGATCGCGGCGAGCAGGTCCAGGTGCATGAACCGCGACACCTCCCCGGTGATCTCCGCCTGCTTCTGCGCCTCGGCCTCGTGCTCCTGCGCGATCAGCGTCTGCGCGTCCGCCTCGGCGCGCTGCTCTTCGGCGATCCCCCGCTGCCGGACCGCCTCGCCGAGGGCATACGACACGACGCCCAGCGCCGCGAGCACCGTCAGAGCCACGATGCAGACCGCCGCGACGAGCGCCCGGTTTCGGCGTGCGAACTTGCGGAGGTGGTACGTCGCCGTGGGCGGACGGGCGTTGATGGGCTGGTCCGTGAGGTGCCGGCGGATGTCCTCGGCGAGCTCGGCTGCGGATGAGTACCGGCGTTCGGGCTCCTTGGCGAGTGCCCGGCCGACAATTGTCTCCACGTCCCCGCGCCATCGGGTATCGAGGGCGCCGAGCCGCGTCGGGGCCTCCTCGCGCACGCGGTGCAACGCCTCGAGAAGCGGCGCATCGTCCACGTCCACCGGGAGCTTGCCGGACAGAAGCTGGTACATCACCACGCCAAGGGTGTAGACGTCCGACCGCGTGTCGATCCTGTCCGCGTCGCCCGCGGCCTGCTCCGGGCTCATGTACGCCAGCGTCCCGACGAGCTGCCCGGCCTGCGTCGCGAGCGTCGGGGCGGGCATGTCCGCGTCGGCGAGGCGGGCAACGCCGAAGTCCAAGATCTTCGGCTGCCCGTCCGGCGTCACCAGGATGTTCGAGGGTTTAAGGTCGCGGTGCACCACGCCCTTCTGGTGCGCATGGTGCACCGCGTCGCAGACCTGCGCGAGCAACTCCAACCGCGCCCGCCGATCGAGCCCCGCGTCGTCCGCGTACCGCAGCAGCGACGCCCCCTCAACAAACTCCATCGCGAAGAACGGCTCACCCGCAGCGCTGGTGCCGGCCTCGAAAATCTGCGCAATCCCGGGGTGCTGCAAGCGGGCAAGGACCTCGGACTCAAGCGTGAACCGGCGGATCAGATCCTCGGAAAGCAGCCCGGAGCGGATGAGCTTGAGGGCCACGCGTCGGCGCGGCGAGATCTGCTGGGCCTCGTACACAACGCCCATGCCGCCAGCGCCGATGCGTTTGACGATGCGGAAGCCTTCGATCTCCGGGTCACCCTCGGCCCCCGCCCCGCCCGCGCCGCCGGGCACGGGGGTGCGTTCGAGCCGGTCGCCGATCGCGGCGTCCGCCGTGAGCATCCGGCGCACCTCGGCGGCGACATCTGGGTCCTTAGTCGCGTGCGCCGCGAGTTCACCCTCACGCTCGTCCGCGGGCAAGCCCGCGACCCGCTCGAACAGCGCTTCCACGCGCGCAAAGTGTGACGGTTGGTCAGCCATTGCCCGAGCCCTCTTCGGCGCTCAGGCGTGCCGCCAGCCATGCGCGGGAGGTCCGCCACTCGCGGTCCGCGGTCGCGCGTGAGATGTCGAGCACCTCGCACACCTGCGCCACGGGCAGCCCACCGAAGAACCGAAGCTCGACGAGCTTCGCCTTGCGCTCGTCGTGCAGGGCAAGCTCGGTGAGCGCCTCATCAAGCGCGATAAGATCGTCGGGCTCGAGCGTCTCGTCGGCGGCGGGATCTTCGAGCAGCGACCGCTTCTGCTTTCCCCCGCCTCGCTTGAGCCGGTTGGTTGCGCGGGCGTGGTCGATCAGGATGCGCCGCATCGCCGTCGCGGCGGCCCCGAAAAACTCCCGCCGCCCGAGCGAGCCCAGGGCCGGCTCGTCCACGAGCTTCATGAACGCTTCGTGCACTAACGCCGTCGGCTGGAGCGTGTGCCCGGCCCGCTCGCGCCCGAGCTGGGCAGACGCGATGCCTCGGAGCTCGTCGTACACGACCTCGAACAGCCGCCCCGGCGCGTTCCGATCGCCGTCCGCGAGCCCGCGGATCAGGCTTGTCACCGTCGATCGGGTTGTGGCGTCGGCGGGGTGCACCTCGGCCCAGTGTAAGCGACACACCCCTCCCCCCGAAAATGAGCCTCCTCGAACGCCGACAAAGACGGGGGCCCGGGTTCTTCCCGGACCCCCACCCGTTCTCCCAGAGGGCGTGATGAACCCGGCGGCTGCGATCACGGGCAGCCGGCGAGGAAGGACTGCACGAAGGTGTCGATGTCATCGACGTTCAGGACCCCGTTCCCGTCCGCATCCGCGATGCAGCTCGCGACCGTCGCGGGCTGGAACTCGAACGCGCCCAGGTCGATGTTCAGCTCCCACGCGGGGATGCCCGTGTTGGGCACGCTGGCGTCGTCGAGGTTGCGGACGTTGGCGTCGTAATCCTCCAGCAGCGTAAGCACGGAGGTGGACGCGCCGGACGTCGCGGGCTTGCCCAGCGAGTCGCCCGCATCGATGGCGGGCGAGCCCGCCATGAGGCGGTAGTCGCCGTTGGCGGCGTCCACGAACATCGGGTCTGCGTCGAAGTTCCCGTTCGCGTCGGGCGTGCCCGTGGGGGCTTCGGGGACGACCGAGTACCGCGTGGTGTAGATGCCGATGCCGCCGTGCGAGCCGGCGCTCGGGTTGACGACGATGCAGTTGAGCAGCGACGTCTGGGAGTCGGAGCGGACACCCTCGAACGTGTTGTTGGTCGAGCTGTCGGTGTTGCCCGCGAACGTGCAGTTGACTGCCTCGAAGAGCTGCTCGTTGTAGACCGCGCCGCCGAAGGCATCGGCGGTGTTCGAGTCGAAGACCGAATTCTGAATCCGAACGGTGTCCCCGTCGGAGATCCAGATGGCCGCGCCGCGTGGCGAGGCGTTGTCGCCGAAGGTGCATCGGTCGAAGTTGATGGTATTGGCGAGCACCGCGACCGCGCCGCCGCGCCAACCCGCGGTGTTCCCGATGAAGTCGGTACGCGTGACCTGGACGGCGCTGGTCGTGTTGACGGACAGCCCGCCGCCGGCGTCGGGGGAGACGTCGCTCGGGCCGGCGTGGTTGCTCTCGATGAGGCAGTCCTCGATGACGTGCGGGCCGACGCCGCGCAGATCGACCCCCCCGCCGTTGCCCGTCGAGGTGTTGTTGCGGATGATGCTGTTGCGCATCGTGAGGCTCTTGGAGCAGTAGATGCCGCCGCCGGTCTCCGACCCGCCGCTGGCGTCGTTGTCCTCGATGATGCAGCCGGCGACGATGACGGTCGAGTCATTGGGAGAGAAGACGCCCGCGCCCACCTCGGCGGCACCACCAAAGATGGTCAGCCCGTCGAGCGTCACGTTGGACGCGCTCAGCGCGACGACAGAGCCCAGCCCCTGCCCAAAGATCTGCACCTCGCCCGCCGTGGCCGACTTGCGGATCGTCAGGGTCTTGCCCGTGATCACCAGATTCTCGGGGTACAGGTCCGGCTCGACGACGATCTCGTCGCCCGAGGTCGCCGCCGCAGCGATGGCCGCGGTGATCGTGATGTGGTCGAAGTCCGTCAGGTTCGGCCCGACGGTGATGGTGGCGGCCTGCGCGAGCCCGGCGAAGATCGCCAGCAACGCGGCTCCGGTCAGCGTGGTGCGGTTCATGGTCTGGGTCCTCGTGTGGGGTTGAAAATTGCTTTCTCCACACTCCACGGCGCCGCCGGCATGCTGGATGTCTCACACAACTCCCAAAAAAAACGCGGCCCCGCGGGGATGAGCCGCGGGGCCGCGTCAAGGACCGGATCGGCCCTCTCTCCTCTACTCGCACCCAGCGAGGAACGCCGCGACGAACGACTCGATGTCGTCCACGTTCAGCGTGCCGTTGCCGTCCATGTCCGCCGCCAGGTCGCCTCCGAGGAAGGCGCTGACGAAGGATTCGATGTCATCGACGTTGAGGACGCCATTCCCGTCGATGTCCGCCGGGCATGCCGCCACCATCGTGTACTCGTACGCCCCCATGTCGATCGGGTCGAACAACCCGAGGTTGGGCGAGTCCGGGTCGTCGAAGACGCGGGCGTTGCCGTCCAGGTCCTGCGTGAGCCCGAGGACCGCGACGTTCGCCGAGTCGCCCGCGTCGATCGCCGCCGAGCCGGCGCCGATGCGGTAGTCATCCGCCCCAGGATCCACGAACATCGGATCGCCGATCACGAACGCGAACCCGAGCGAGGTCGTGCCGCTGCCGGTGAAGAAGTCCTCCATCTCCGCCGAGTCGAACAGGTTCGAGTCCGACGCGACGATCGCGTCACCACCGGTCGCGAAGGCGAAGGTGTCCACCGTGGTGCCCAGCGAGAAGACGTTGTTGAGCGCCTGGATCTGGACGCTCGCCGAGACGTTGGATGCCATCATCCCCGCGCCGTCGGCGTACGCGCCGTACGGGCCGTTCGAGCTGCTGTCCGGGTCGGGGCTGCCCGAGCCGTCGGAGCCTTCGCAGTAGTTGGGCCACCCGCCCGTGCCGCCGTACCCGCCGTAGGAGGGGGACGAGGCGGGCACCCGGTCGCCGCGGTCGCCGCGCGCACCGGGCTTGATGTTGACGATCGTGTTCTGGGAGACCATGGCGCGCGTCAGCGCGTTCTCAACGACGAAGGCGTTGGCGCACCCGGCGTCGCCGCCATCGCCGCCGTCGGAGTCCTGGC
>BQJQ01000123.1 GCA_021604785.1 Phycisphaeraceae bacterium | reverse complement strand
GCCCAGCCCTTCAACCAGTCCTTCCCCCAGGCCACCGGCTGGAACCAGCCCTGGGGCCAGTTCTCGGGCTGGAACCAGAACCCCGGGTTCAACTCCTTCAACGGTTTCAACGGCGGCAACTCGTTCAACGGCTTCGGCGGCACGCCCTTCGGCGCGAACTCCCAGAACACCGTTCCGTTCGGCGGCATGAACCCCTTCGGCGGGTTCAACCCCTCCAACGCCTGGAACCCCGGCTTCTCGCCCGCCTCCAACTGGAACGCCTGGAACTTCAACAACCCGGCGTCGTTCTCGCCGTGGTCGGCCAACGGCGCCCCCTCGTTCGGCTCGCCCTTCGGCGGGTTCAACAGCTTCAGCGGGTTCAACACCCCCTGGAACACCCCGTTCGCCATGAACCCCTGGTTCGCCGGCGCCGCGTTCAACCCGATGGGCTTCGCCGGCATGGGCCCCAACGCCCCGGTGCAGACCACCACCAAGGGCAACAAGAAGAACGACTCCGAGGTCGCGGCAAACGCCTCGTACCCCGGCATGTACCCCGTGCCCTTCGGGTACGCCGGGTTCCCGCCCTTCGGGTTCTTCAACCCCGCCGCCTACCAGGCGTGCGACGCGAACTGCAAGGCCGCCTGATCGGCGCGCACGAATCTTGAGTTACCCCGAAGGGGCGGTCTGTCCGGGCCGCCCCTTTGTTGTCTTTGGAACCCACGCAGCAACGCCCGCGCGTCACCCGGCTTCGGCGGCCATCGCCTCCTCGGCCCGGCGGAGATCGTCGGCGTACTCCGCCGCGTCCCGGATGCCCAGCCACCACGTCTTCGGCTCACGGCTCACGACATCCGCGAGCAGGTCGTGCGCTTCGCACGCGTGCCCCGCGTCGAGCAGGGTCCGCGCGAGCCCCGCGCAAGCGTACGCCGTCGCGGGGTGACCCGGGCCGTGCGAGGGCATCATCACCGCGAGCGCACGCCGGTACGCCTCCTCGGATTCCCCGAACCTCCCCAGCCCGTGCAACGCCTCGGCGCGGGCGACGCGGGCACGCCACGTCCGGGCGTGCGCCTCGTCGCGGATGCGCACGTTCCGCACGATCGTCTCGTCGAGCATCTCGAGCGCGGGGGCGTACTCGCCCATCGCGATGTGGGTCTTGGCGACGTTGAGCATCCCTTTGATATGGCGGGTGTGGTCCGGACCGCCCGCTTCGAGCGCCAGCACGCGGGCGACCTCGAACGCGTCGTTCGCCTCGGCGAACCGGTGCATCTCGTTGAGCGCCACGCCGCGCGCCAGGTGCAAATCGCTTATCAGGATCGCGTCGTCGGGCGTCTTGGGCTCGTCGGCGAGCGCCAGCATCCCGTCCGCCATCGCCAGCGCCGCTTCCGAGTTGCCCGACGCGGCCTGCGCAAGCGAAGCGCGGTACTGCTCGAGGATCACCTCGGGCGAACGCTCCCCGTGCAACGCCGCCGCCGCCGGGATGCTCTGCTCGTACCACTTCATCGCGGCGGGGTACTCCTCGATCAGGAAGTACGCGTACGCGATGTTGGACAGCGCCGAGGCCCGGGCCTCGGGCGTGGGCGCAAGATCGTTGATCTGGTCCGCGATCGTGCCCAGCAGGTCCACCGCCGTCGCGTCGGGCCCCAGATGATTGCGTGAGAGCTCGACGAGCATGTGCTCGAGCACAGCGAACGCCTCGCCGGTCGCGCCCTCCCAGGTCTGCGCGCGACGTTCGGCCGCGGCCGCGCGCACGCCCAACGCCCCCGCGGTGGCGCCGAGCACAGTCGCGACACAGAGCACGAGGACCGTGGCCCGCGCCCCGACGGGGTGCTGCCGAGCCATGCGCCGTGCACGCACCAACAGCCCGGGCGCTCGGGCAAGGACGGCGTCCCCGCGGACGACGCGTTCGAGTTCGGCGGCGAGTTCCGCCGCCGACTGGTACCGGTCCGCCGGCGCCTTGGCGAGCGCCCGGATCACGACCAACTCCGCATCACGCCCGATTGTCGGGTCGATCGTCCTCGGGCGCTGCGGCTCGTCGCGGGCGATCGCCGCCAAGGCGCGCCCGATGCCCGCGTCGCCAACCAGCACGGGCACCCGCCCCGTCAGCAACTCGTACAGCATCGCGCCCAACGCATACACGTCCCCCCGCGGGTCGGCCTCGTCGCCCGCGGCCTGCTCGGGGCTCATGTATTCGAGCGTGCCCGGCAGCTGCCCCGCGAGCGTGAGCGATGTGAGCCCGCCCTCGTTGCCCCACCCGACGCGGGCGATCCCGAAGTCCACGATCGTGGGCACGCCCCCGCGCGTCACCAGCACGTTGGCCGGTTTGAGGTCGCGGTGCACGATGCCCCGCAGGTGGATCCGGTGCGCGGCGCGCGCAACTTCGGCGATCAGCGCGACCCGCTCGGTCCGTGTCAGCGCCCCGTCCCGCGCGTGCTGATCCAGCGGCACACCCTCGACGAGCTCCATCGCGATGTACGGCTGATCGCCCAGCCCGAGGTCCGCGATGCCGTGGCTCAGGATGTGCACCACGTTCGGATCGTGCAGCCGCTCGAGCGCCTCGGCCTCGTGCTCGAACCGCCGGATCGCGTCGCGGGAGCACAAGGTCGGGCTGAGTACTTTGACCGCGACGGGCTTGTCCTCCGCAGCGCCCGTGCATTTGAAGACCGCGCCCATGCCGCCCGCGGAGATCCGCGAGAGCACCCGGTACGCACCGATCTGAACCGGCGCCGGGGCTTCGGAGGGTGTTTCATACGCGCGCTCAAGCATCGCCCGCACCGCGCCGCCGGGCGCGACGCCGTTGCTCTCGCCCATCGCCCGGTCCCGCTCGAGCAGGCGCTTGATCTCGGTGCTCACGTCGGCATCGAGCGACGCGAGGTGCGCCTGTTGCGCGGGCGCATCAAGATCCGCCACCGCCGCGAACCCCGCGCGCACCGCCTCCTCCCTCGCCCGGGATCGTCCGCGTGCATGCTGGTCGGTGGTCATGATCCGTCCCCCAGGCGCTCGGCGAGCCACGCCCGCGCGAGCCGCCAGTCGAGGTCCACCGTGCGCTCGGACACGCCCAGCAGCTCGGCGATCTCGCCCGCGGCCAACCCCGAGAAGAGCCGCAGCTCGGTCACACGCCCGGGCCGCGGGTGCGCACGCGAGAGTTTGTCGAGCATTTCATCGACCCCCAGCAGATCAAGCCCGTGGTCTTCGACACCAACGGTCGCCCGATCGAGCGAGACCAGAAAGGCACCGCCGCCGCGCTTGGCAGCACGGCGACGGCGCGCGGTATCCACCAATACCCGGCGCATCACACGCGACGCGAGCGCAAAGAAATGATTGCGATCGATCGGTTTTTCCGACCCGTTGCCCGCCAGACGCATGTACGCCTCGTGGACCAGAGCCGTCGGCTGGAGCACGTGGTCCGCGGGCTCGCGCTGCATCAGCTCGCCCGCGAGACGGCGCAACAGCTCGTACTCCCGCTCGAACCCCGGAATCGGGGCTTCGGTGTCGTGTGCGCTGTCACCCAACACGGGTCTCCCTGGGCGCGCCAGAACGGCGCGCTCCGGCCCATAAACTCGTTCGTGCTCCGCCGCTGCGGGTTCCCAACGCTACCCGTTTGCGGGGGGCGGGGTGCTGAGTTTTTTCGTTTCTTCCTGCGCCCTGCCACCGTAGAGTGCGCATACTGAGGGAGGCGGGAACCGCCTGGCAACGCCGTTCAGGACATCGCCAGGCTGCGTGCTTTGACCATCTTGACACGCCGCCGAGGATAAGGTGCCACGCCATGCGTCATGCCGACCCGTTGACCCTCATGTTCGCTGCTGGGGCGTGCTTGGCGAGCCCCGCCCTGGCCCACCCGGCCCGGCCCGTCTCGACCGCCGGCGAGGTGCCCGCGATTGGCAAGCCCGCGATGACAAACCCGGGCCCGCTCCGCGGGCACCTGTACATCCACGCGGGCTCGGGCGAGGTCGTCTTCACGCCCGCCGAGGAATACATCGCCAACCGCGCGCGCCAGCGCGGGCGCGCTCTCTGGGACGACCTGACCGGCGACGGCGTCGAGGACTACTTCCTCGCGATCAACACCGACCCGTGCCCGATCGGTACGCCGACCTCGCCCAACACCACCGTCGCCGCGGTGGATAACCCCACGACGCAGGGCGACTACCACCTGTACAAAGCGCAGATCGATACGCCAGACATGCTGATCGGGTCGTTGCAGATCTCGTTCTGGACGGACATCACCGACACGGACCTCGACTCGGACACAATCCCCGACGGGAACACCGGCGGGCACGGTATCGAGATCAGCTTCTGGGACCGCGAGGACTACTTCGGCAAGAGCTGTTCGTTCTGCGGGCTAAGCGGCGGGCCCGGCTATCAACGGGAGAGAGTCACCACGCTGCAGCTTACGAATCTGCCCGGGCCACTGACGCCACCGGCACCGGGCGAGATGTCCGGGTTCATCGTCACGGTGGACCTGAGCGGTGGCAGTGAGTTTGAACTCGCCGACTCCAACGGTGTCGGTCCGGCTTCGGGCCTTTTCAACTCGATGATCGCAGCAAACGACATCGATACCGACTCTGACACGTCGAACGGTTTCGAAGCGACCAGCGCGGACACCGACAGCAACGGGCAGATCGACTTCTCGTATTCGTTCCATGCGATCCAGCCCAACGACCGGCCGCCGGGGCACATCGGGTACCAGCTCGCAGCCCCGGGCATCCCGGGCACGCCGGGCATCATCGACGGCACGACGGGGCTGCCCGTCTCCGGGCCCGTCGGCGCCGACGACGGCGTCATCGACTACGGCAACCGCGACGACGGCACGCCGCCGCTGCAGTGGAGCCATACCCGGATCTTGCTCGACTCGATCAACGCGCCGATGGGTCGGAACAGCTTTCCGTTCACGTCCGGGCTGCTGCCTGTGCCCTCCACGATCGCGCGGTTCTCATGGTTCTTCGCGAGCCTGGGTGAGCAACCCGACCCGGACGGGCCGCCGCCGATCAGCCCACTCTACTGCCCGGGGGAACCGAACTCCGACACGTTCGGGTGGGGCGCAGTCCACCCGCCCAACGGTGAGTTCTACGGCGACCTCAACTGCGAGATCGACGACGACGGCGACACCGTCCCCGACGGACGCCCGTGGTCCAGCGCGTACCTCGCGCTCAGCGGCGCACTCCCCCAGCCGTGCGGGATCGCCGACCTCGATGGCAACGGCGTCCTCAACATCGACGACATCGACCTCTTTGTCTCCTACTTCATCGGCGGCGACCTCCGCGCCAACTGCGACGGCGGCGGCGGCCTGAACATCGACGACATCGATTGCTTCGTCGCGGCATTCCTGAGTGGGTGCCCCTGACGCCCCGGAATCGCCCTCCCGGGCCGGCGGGGGCGATTCGGGGAGATTCCGCGTGAGTCGCGCCCCCACCCCTCGCTACGCTGGGTGAGGAGGCTCCGATGCTGCCACTGATCCTTGCCGCTGTGCTCACCGCCCCGAACGCCGCCGCCCCGGCCCCGGACGCCGCCCCGCGTTCGTCCGGCGGGCCGTACGTCCTGGACTGGTACACCATCGACGGCGGCGGGGGCACCAGCTCGGGCGGGGTCTACACCCTCTCGGGCACCATCGGGCAGCACGACGCCGCCGCTCCCTCCTCGGGCGGGGTCTTCACCCTCGCCCCCGGGTTCTGGCCCGGCGTCACCACCAACGACTGTTTCCCCGACTGCACCGGCGACAGCGTGCTCAACGTTGATGACATCGAGTGCTTCGTGACCGCCTTCCTCGGCGACGACCTCGCCGGGGGCGACTGCACCGGCAACGGCGTGCTCAACGTCGATGACATCGAGTGCTTCGTCGATGCCTTCCTCGCGGGCTGCGGCGGCTGATCGCCACCCGCACCCGGGCGCCGTTTCCTAGACGGCTGGCAGCCACGTTTTCATAACTCGCGCATCCTCGGGGTCATCCTGCCGTCTTGGCCACCTTGTTCCTGCGCAACTGCGCCGCGTCGCATACCCGCACGAAACCGCGGCATCGCCCGAGCGGATTCATAGGGCGACACCCGCCGCAACTCTGCGACGGTCCGGCCCGCGCCACACGTCTGCCGGGTCGCACCCCGCCGCCGCGCGATCGACCTCGCACGGCGGCGGGCCCTCGGACGTTGACCACGGGAGCAAGACCATGACACGGAACACCGCAGCCCTTTTCGGAGGCGCCGTCTTTGTCGCCGGCATCACGACCCAGGCGCCTGCTCAGGAGTTTGAGTTCCTGTTTCAACAGGGCGGCACGCTGCCGACGACGTTCATCGCGGCCTACGCCAACAACATGGCCGGGCACGGCGGATGCTGCACGTACGCATCCGACACCAACTACTCCCCCTCCACGGCGGTGAACTCGCTGCATATCTCATATGTCGTCGCAAACGCTTGGTCGTACGTCACAGAGACCGTCATCGGAGGCGTCTCCGAGCCCGGCATCACCCCCGACCCAAGGTTCACTTCTGTCGCATGGACGAAAGGCGACGCCTACTTCACGGTCCTGGAGCCCGCACGCCTCGCCGTCACGTGGAATTTTAACGACGAGTTCGCGGGCACGCCGTTCGAGTTCTCGAACGTCTCGCTCACGGACGTCACGGGCACCCCCGTCGTCCTGCTCGATGTGAGCGCGGACAGCGACATGCCTCCCGCAGGCTTCGCCTCGCTGGATCTCATCCCCGGCAACCGGTATCTATACCGATCGATCAGCGCTGCCTGGCAACCGGGAAACACGTTCGTAACGGGTGAGCTCCTGCCCCCACGCGACGGCGACTGCTCACCCCGCTGCTATGCCGACTGTAATCAGGACGAGACACTCAATATCGACGACGTCGACTGTTTCGTGCACGCGTTCATCATGGGGGATTTGGCCACGGCCGACTGCGACATGAATGGAGCACTCAGCATTGACGATGTTGATTGTTTTATCGTGGCGTTCACCACCGCCTGTGCACCCTGAGCCCCGCCTTCGCCCGATGCATACATAGGCCCTTGACTTCCCGTGATTGATCGGGCACGCTGTCCCCAAAGACACACCTGACCAAGGCGGGAGACAATCAATGGGCCGCACGACCACGATCTGCTTATTCGGCGGCGCCCTGTTCGGCGCCGGGCTCGCGCACACCGCCGCTGCCCAGGAGTTCGAATTCCTCTCATACAACGGCGGCGCCTCGAACACGTCCTACCTCATCGCCTACGGCACCGACCTGCCGGGCATCGGCTCGTACGATCTCGTGATCGCCCCCAACGGCGATCCCGGGAGCGCCACCGATTCCATCTCCGCGAACTACAACGGGTTCGGCGGCGCGATGAGCATCAGCTACACCTCGATCCTCTGCGAGGCGTACGCGTCCAGCGCCTACGGCCCGGGGTACGGCTTCGCCGGCGGGTACGCCTACTTCACCGTCACCGCCGCCGCGGACCTGATGGTCGCGTGGAACTTCACCAGCGAACGCCCGGGTTCTCTGTTCGCGGATTCCTCGCTGGTGCTCGTGGACCGCACCGGCTCGCCCAACACCCTGCTCTCGGTCAGTTCGAGCAACGGCGCCCCGAGTTCGGGCACCGCCACCATCCCGCTCACGCCCGGCAACCGCTACCTGTACGCCTTGACCAACCTGGCGTACGAATCCAACGGCTCCACCTCCGCGACCGCCGAGCTCCTCGCGTCGTGCTTCGCTGATTGCGACGCCAACGGCGCCTTCAACGTCGACGACATCGAGTGCTTCGTCAGCGCCTTCCTCGACGGCTTCGTCTCCGAGGCGGACTGCACCGGCAACGGCGTCCTCAACGTCGACGACATCGAGTGCTTCGTGGACGCGTTCCTCTCCCAGTGTGTGATCTGATCTCAGCCGACCGGAGGAGCCCATGAGTCTTTTCCTCGCGATCGGCGTGAGCACGCTGCTGGCCTGCTCCGCCGGGTCGCAGAACATCACGTTCTGCGTGACCTTCGACGATCCTCATAATGATCTCCCGCAGCAAATGCGCGACGACCTGGAGCGGATCTACACCGAAGCGGGGCACCGCTGGGCCGCCGTCATGGATCTGGGCTCCATCTCGTCCTCGATCGAGATCGAGTTCCGCGTTAACACCATGCTCAACAACGTGAATGGAAAAAGCGACACCTCGGGATCGTTCGGGGTCATCGGGGGCCGGGTCGTGTACGAACAGGGCGTCGCGCACGAACTCCGCACGGGCCACGACCCGAACGATGGCGATCCTGACGCCGTCTTCACCGTGGACCCAAACTATCTCATCGCCGATGAATGGTTCGACCCCGACCCTGCCAGCCGCACCTCGCCCGTGCCCGCGAACAGGTACGACGCCCTGAGCACCGCGTTGCACGAGTTCGGGCATGTCCTCGTGTACAACGGCTCGGCCAAGGACATCGGCATCCCGCTTCCCGGCGAGTGGTCCGTGTTCGAGCGCTGGATCGAGCCAGGCGTGGGCGGCGGACCGCCCCACTTTGTCGGACCTGCCGCGACCGCCGTCTGGGGCAAACCC
>BQJQ01000122.1 GCA_021604785.1 Phycisphaeraceae bacterium | reverse complement strand
GGCTCGACGGTCTCGAACGACGCGCCGAGCTTGCCCAGCCGCGACGCGAACCGCTCGCGTGTCTCGTCGAGCGCGCCCTGGTTGTACCCCCCCGTCGGCAGCCCGACGTGCAGGCGCAGATCCTCCAGCAGCGCGTCGTGGCGCTTCGCGATCAGCTCGGCGATGGCGGTTTCGGTTTCGGAACGTGTCACGCGGGGAGTCTACGCCCGTCGACGGGCGTTCCCCGCCCCTCCCGCCTCACCCGGCAGGCGCGAGCACGAACACCTCGATCGCCGCCTCGATCAGCACGAGCACGCCGCCCACCACGAACGCCGCCGCGGACGCCAGCTTCACCCACCCGACCTCCCGGTCGATGCGCAGCCTGTCCGCCGGACGCCCGACGAGCCCGCGCAGGCGGGCGATCCGCGTGTGGATCGACCCGTGGCGCCACCCGAATTTGCCCGGGTCGATCGAATTGAAGTGCGCCACCTGCCGGAGCGCCCGGATCATCGTCCCCGCGGCCTCCGCATCGATCGCCGGCGCCTCTCCTCGCCCGAGCCACCCGGACAGATGCTGGGCCGCGAACGCGTCGGCCTGCCACTCGAACCGGCGCGAGACGTACCCGAGCGCGAGCAGCGCCGCCGCGAGCGTGAGCCCGAGCCCTGCTACTTCAGCCACGACGCCCCCAGCGCCGATCCCGCCCAACGTCGCCGCGAGCCACCCGATCGGCGTCCCCACGAGTGAGACCGTCCCGATCACAGAGACCCCGAGCCACACGAGGTGCCGCCGCCGGACGTGCGCCACTTCATGCGCCATCACGGCCTCGACCTCGCGCTCATCCAGGTGCGTAAGCAGCCCGTCCGTCAGCAGCACGTACCGCACCGGCGCGATCAAGCCCATCACCGCGCCGTTCACCTGCGAGCCGCCCGTCCGCCACACGAGCACGTCGCGGAACCGCACGCCGTGCGCGCGCCCGAGCGCGACAAGCCGATCGCGCATCTCACCCTCGCGCAGCCGCACCGCGTTGAGCACCCATTTCATCGCCGGCGGAATCAGCACAAACACCCCCACCGCCCCGGCAAGATGCGCCAAGGCGCCGAGCGTCCCCTCCCAGGGCAGCCCGAACCGCGCCCACGCCCACGTCACCGCGAGCCCCCACGCGTAGATGCACCCCAGCGGCAGCGCGATGAACAGCACCTGCTGACGGAACCCGGCCCAGACGAACGCCGCCCTCGTCGGGACCGGGCGCACGGGGCGTCCGAGTTCCGCGTCGTGCAACGCGAACGCGGAACGCACGCGGTGCTCGACCGCATAGAACGACACGAGCGTCGAAACGAACACGCCCAGGGGGAGCGCCACCGCGAGGGCGTCCCCAAGCGCGGGGGCAGGCCCGAACAGCCCACGCAGCCCGCCGAGTTCATCGAACCCGAGCACCGCGATGCCGTGCCATACCACCGCGAGCATGCGCGCCGCCGCCCCGGCCCGCTCGCCCCTGGCGATCCACGGCCCCCGCCCGGTGCGTTCGAGCATGCGCGCGCACCACAAGATCCGCAGGTGCGCCGCCAGCGCGAGCACCCCGAACCCGCCGACGATCCACGCGAGGTGCCACGACGGCGCCCCGGGCTCGCCCCGCCCGAGCCCGTCGGCGGCGAACAACACCACGAACACCGCGATGACCAGCGCGTGCGTCACGAACGCGGGCCCGGCGTCATTCGCGCCGCAGCTCGCCCAGGTCGATCACCGCGCCGCTGCCCATGTAGTAATCCACGTTCACGCGGCGCGTGTCGATCGCCGTAAAGACCACCGACGAGCGCCCCGAGAGACGCGCGTAGTCCAGATCCCCGTCCGAGGGCCCGGCAAATTTCGCGTACTTCACGTTCTGCACGTGCTGGTGGTAGTGCGCCAGCGCCCGGTCCGAGTAACGCACCATGTCGTCGGACGCGACAAAGCGGTTGTCGTCCCGCCGGTCGCGGGCCCGCGGGCGGAAGAGGACCAGACGGAAGCCGTCGCCCTCGCCGACGGCCTCTATCACCCCGCCGTACTCGGTCGTCTTGTCGCCGCGGTCCGCCTCGACGTGCTCGAACAGCGCCTCGGCGAACCCGGGCGTCGCGATCGCGCGGTCCACGACCAGGATCGCGAGCACGTCTCCCCACGCGAGCCGGTCGTCCCAGTCGCGCAGCCGCTCCTTGCTCGCCGGCCGCTGCGGGTTCATGTCCGCGGTCCGCGCGTGCCGGTCGCGCCCGCTGAGCGTCTCGTCGAGCAGCGCCAGCAGGTCCGACCGCGACGCGACGAGCCACCCGGGCCGGTGCAGCGACGCCCACCGGATCGGCTCGGCGTGACGCAGCTCAAGCCCGTCGCGCTGGACCTGGCCCAGCCGCGCGACGGCGCTGCTCGTCTGCGCCCACCACGCGCTGTTCTGCGCCGCCGCGCTTTCGTCGGTCGCGCCGCGCAAGCGCGCGAGCCATTGGATCTCCATCGCCGTGTCGGGCAGCGCCCCGAGCTCGCGCCAGCACGCGATCAGGTCATCGACCGCTTTGCGCGCTTCGGGGTCCGTCGGGTTGGCACCTCGCAGCAGCGCGATCCGGTCGAGCCCCTCCGGGTCGAGCCGCGAGAGCAACCCCCACGCGTCCGCCCGCGTCCGCTGGGGCAGGCGGAGCGATGCCGCGTCGGCCGCACCGACGCCCGCGCCGGTCGGGTCGAGGAAGACATCGAAGACAACCTGCTCGACGGTCCGGTTCGGGTGCAGGCGGGCCAGCGCCGCCCGCTCAACGCGCCCGTCGTCGGGCACGTGCGCGATCTCGCGCCCCCAGCTGCGCACCAGCGAGGGCGTCAGCTCGACCCACCCACGCTCAGCCGCGGTCGACGCGAGCAGCGCCTGCGTTGCGAGCGACGGCTCGGCCGGGAGCATCAGCCCGATCAGCCGTTTCGAGTCGGCCTCGCCCTCGGGGTCCGTGTCGCTCAGGATCAGCTCGAGCACCGCGTGCCGCAGCGCGTCGGGCGTCTGATGGCTCCACGCGAGGTCCTTGAACGCGCCGCGGGTGCGTGCCCGATCGCGGACGCCCGCCCGCACCTCGCCCCACGCGACGTGGGCCGCTTCGGACCGCTCGGGCGCGAACAGGTTCGGGTTCCGCAGGTCCAGCAGCGGGTCCCCGCTCGGGCGGTACGCCGGGCTCCGGCACGCCCCTACGAGAACCACAACCGCCAACCCGACAACCACAACACCCAGTCGTTTGTGCATCCGACGCACGCTCCTTCCGCTCGGCGCGAGTCTAGCCGGTCGGCGTGCGCCCGGTCCGCACGACGATGCCGACCCGCCGGGCACACGTCCCGCGCCGGTATACTCCCCCCAGATGATGACTGACGAGCAACCGACAACCCAGGCCCGCGTCGAGCAGGTCATGGACCTGATCCGCCCATCCATCCAGGCCGACGGCGGCGACGTCGATCTGGTCGAGGTCACCGACGAGGGCGTGGTCCGGGTGCGGTTCAAGGGGGCCTGCATCGGGTGCCCATCGAGCTCTATGACCCTCAAGGCCGGCATCGAGCGGAACCTCCGCCAGTACGTGCCCGAGGTCACCGCTGTCGAAGCCGTGGACTGACCGGCACCGCAGACCGCCCCGGAGGGCTCACGAACCCTCCCCAGCCTGCCAAATTCACCCCCCGAAGCACCCCGCCGGTGTTCGGAGTGCCTTGGAAAGGCGAGAGTTGCGCGAAATTGGCTTTTTCTCGGGCAGGCCCTGTGGTACCATCCGACCACGCGGGCAGGCCGCCCGTTCTGGAGCCGACCATGCTGGTCATCACGAGACGAGAGGGTGAAGAGGTCGTGATCGGCGACCCGCGCAACCCCATCGGCGTGGTCCGCATCGCGTCGGTCAAGGGCGAACGCGTCCGCGTCGCCTTCGACTTCCCCCGTTCCGTCGAGATCCACCGGCGCGAGATCGCCGAGCAGATCCTGAGCGAGGAAGAGCCCGTCGTCGCGGGGCGCAAGCCCGACGTCATCGGCGAGATCAAGCCCGTCATGGGCGGCTAAGAGCACGCACCCGCACCGCATTTCACATCTGACGAACCGCCAAGGCGATCGGTCTTACTCGGGCTTGCCGCCCGAGAGGTCGTAGACCCAGCCCTCGATCTTGCGGTCCCAGTTCTGGACCTCGCCGGCACCGAAGAACAGCCCCAGCTCGCGCTCGGCGGCCTCGGGGCTGTCCGACCCGTGGATCAGGTTGAAGCTGTTCGAGACGCCGAAATCACCCCGGATCGTCCCCGCGTCGGCCTTGGATCCGAACGTCGCACCCATCATCGAGCGGGAGATCCCGATCGCCCCGACGCCGCGGATCGCGAGCACCAGCACCGGGCTCGAGGTCATGAACCCGACCAGCCCGGCGTAGAACGGACGCTCCTTGTGGGCCTCGTAATGGGTCGCGGCCAGCTCCTGCGAAATCGTCATCATCTTGGCCCCGACGACCTGCAGGCCCTTGTCCTCGAACCGGGAGATGATGCGCCCCATGAGCCCCCGCTGGACTGCGTCGGGCTTGAGGATGATGAGGGTCGTTTCCATGGTCTGTTCGCTCCGGTTTTGGCCGCTTCGGGCCGGGTTTGCTCGGTTGGGCCACAAGCCTAGACCGCGATCCGTGATCGGGCCGCTCCCGCATGGACCCGAGGCTCCGGAGTGTCAACAATCCCCTCCCACGGGCGAGAGCCCGCGGCCCCGGGTCACGCCGACGCGACGACGGTCGTCGCTGTCGTAGGACCAAGCCGGCAACGCCGGTGGACTCGGGGAGACCTTGCCGCCCGCATGCGTCGGGCCGCGCCAAAGGAGCAGTCCATGGTTCGTCTCCGTCTCATGCGTCTCGGTCGCCGTCACCGCCCGTTCTACCGGCTCAACGCGATCGATCAGCGGACGCGTCGCAACGGCAAGGTCATCGAAGCCCTCGGGTGGTACAACCCGATGGCCGCCGAGGGTCAGCCCCAGCTCGAGCTCAAGGGCGAGCGGATCCAGTACTGGCTGAGCAAGGGCGCCCAGCCCAGCGAGACCGTCAAGGACATCCTCGCCAAGAACGACCTGCTCTCCGACAAGGCGATGGCGACGTGGAACAAGGACCGCGAGGTCGCCCGCGCCCGCGTGACGGCCAAGAAGGCCGGCGAGCGTGCTGAGGCCGCCGTCACCGAACTGACCAAGTTCGCCGAGGGCGCCGACGCGGACGTCGCGTCGCAGCTCGAAACCGCCAAGGCCGCGCAGTCCGAGGCCAAAGCCGCGGTGAGCGCGGGCAAGCCCGACGTCGCCGACGCCGCGGCGGGCAAGGCCGAGGCTGCTCTCGCCGACGCGAAGAAGGCCGACGAGGCCGCCAAGGCGAAGAAGGCCGCCGACGAAGCCGCCGCTGCTGCCAAGGCCGAGGCTGAGAAGGCCGAGGCTGAGAAGGCCGCCGAGGGCGAAGCCACCGAAGGCGAGTAAGGCTTCCCCTCAGGCAATCCGAGTCAATAGACAGGACCCCGCACCTTCGTGCGGGGTCCTGTTCGTTTCACGGGCCGCGTGCTCTCACACCACGGCCGGCGTGCTCCAAAAACGAACGCGGCCTTGGTCCCGCGCGATGGGCCAAGGCCGTGTCGTATGCGCGTCGCTCCGGAACCCCGGGGTCGGCGTTGTGAGCCATCGACTGTGAAGCCGAAGTGCTCGCCGCCCGGCGGGCGATGCTTCGCTCGTTTCGTGCCTGGGCCGTTCATCGCCCACGCGTCCCCGAGCCCGACCGGAATGTGCACCCCGGCCGCTTTCTTTTCGCTCGCGAGACCGGGCTGCCTTGTGAGCGAGCCACCGCCGCGAGCCCGACACGGAGGCCGCGTGCCTCCTCGGTCGGTCCGACCAAACTCCACGGGGGTTTGCCCGGCAACCCGCCGATCCGTCGCTCCGGTCTCCCGGGCCCCTGCCGGGGCTTCGACGCTTCGACCGTCGGTTGCCGGCCCGTCGGAGGGCCTCGCCACGCCGTGCAGCGGCGTGACTGACGCGGGCTGCTATTTCCCGCGGCCAAGCCCGGCACGCCCGGGTTTCCCCGGTGCCCGTTGGCCTGACGGTCGCCAATGTAGCCAGCCAAGAGCACGCCGCAAGGAGGCGATTCGTTCCCCACCGACCGTCCACCACCAGGCCACGGAGTTGTCCACCGAAGGGCGTTGGCGCCGCCAAAAACCCCGTCAACCAGCCCACCTAGACTGCGGGCCCATGATCGACCTCAAGGCCCTGCGTGACAACCCGGAACGCTTCAAGACCGGCGCCCAACTCAAGGGCGTGGACGTGGACATCGACCGCCTGGTCGCCCTCGACGCGACCAAGCGCGAGCTGGGCACCAGGGCCGAGTCGTTCCGAGCCGAGCAGAAGAAGCTCGCCAAGGAGACCGGCCCGAAGATCGGGCAGCTGATGGGCAAGCTCAAGGGCGCCACCGGCGACGACAAAGCCGCGCTCGAAGCCGAGGTCGAGTCGATCAAGGCCGCCCCGGTGCGCTTGAAGGACGACATCCAGAAGCTCGAAGCCGACATCGCCGCGATCGACCCGGAATTGCAATCGATCCTGCTCTCCGTGCCGCTGCCGCCGGACTCTGACGTCCCGCGCGGCACGTCCGAAGCGGACAACGTCGAGCTCCGCCGCTGGGCGCCCGAGGGGTGGGACTTCGACAAGACCTTCGAAGAGAACAAGGGCTTTGCGCCCAAGACGCACCTCGAGCTGTGCGAGTCGCTCGGGCTCGTGGATTTCCCGCGCGGCGTGAAGATCGCCGGCACGCGGAGCTACATCCTCACCGGGCGCGGCATGCAACTGCACCAGGCGATCCTCCGGTTCGCCTTCGACACGATGGTCAACGACAACGGGTTCACGCCCATGAGCGTGCCCGTGCTCGTGCGCGAAGAGGCGATGGTCGGCACCGGGTTCTTCCCCGCCGGCCGCGAGCAGTCGTACCACATCGAGGAATCCGCGCGCGGCGGCGGGTACGACATGTACCTCACCGGCACCGGCGAGGTCGGGCTCATGGGTCTGCACGCCGACGAGATCCTCGACGAGGCCACGCTGCCGCGCAAGTACGTGACGGTCTCGACGTGCTTCCGTCGCGAGGCCGGCGCCGCGGGCAAGGACACGGCCGGTTTGTACCGCATCCACCAGTTCGACAAGGTCGAGCAGGTTGTGATCGACAAGGCCGACGAGCAGACCTCGCGCGCGCACCACGCGGAGATGATGGGGTTCGTCGAGGGCCTGCTCCAGCGGCTCGGGCTCCCCTACCGCCTGCTCCAGTGCTGCACGGGCGACCTGGGCGTGAAGAACGCGGACATGGTGGACATCGAGTGCTGGATGCCAGGCCGCGGCAACGAGGACGCGGGCGGGCGCCCGACGGGCGCCTTCGGCGAGACGCACAGCGCCAGCCGCCTGTACGACTATCAGTGCCGCCGCCTGAACATGCGCCACCGCGAAGGCGGCGAGTCGGGCAAGGGCCCCACGACGTTCTGCCACTCGCTGAACAACACGGTGGCGGCCAGCCCGCGGATCCTGATCCCGATCCTCGAGATGCACCAGAACGCGGACGGTTCGGTGACGGTGCCGAAGGCGCTGCGGGGGTACATAGGCGGTGTGGAGACGATCGCGCCGCTCGGGTGACTGACGGGCCGCGAGCGTGAGCGATCGCCAAATTCAGTCCGATGTCAGAGTCGGGGTGAAATCCGGCCGGTCGCTCACGCTCGCGGCTCCTTAGAATGCACTGCGGGCGAGCCGTCGAATCCTCGCCTATAGGGAGTGCGTCATGAGGCACCTTGCGTGCGCGATGATCTCGTTGGTCCTGTCCGCGGGCGTCGCTCTCGCCGCCCCGCCCCGCGTCGTCTTGGCGACCCCCGACAACGGCGACGTCAACGTCGATCCCGCGCTCACCGAGATCCGCGTCACCTTCGACCAGCCGATGGACACCCGCGGACGCTCCATCGTCGGGGGCGGGGACTCGTTCCCCGAGATCGCCGGGCATATCCGCTGGATCGGGCGCACCACGATCGTCATCCCCGTCACGCTCAAGCCCGATCACGAGTACTGGCTGAGCATCAACAACCAGCAGTACCGCAACTTCGCCAACGCGCGCGGCGAGTCGGCGGTCCCCTACCCCATCCGCTTCTCCACCGGAAGCGCCGACGGCGCGGACGACCCCGCGGCGACCAACGACCAGCAGGCCCTCAACGCGGCGGCGGTGGACCGCCTTCGCGAGGCGCTCGAATCGAGCTACTCGTACCGCGACCGCACCGGCGTGGACTGGGGCGAACTGCTCGATGACAAACGCGAGGCCCTCGAACGCGTGCGCACGCCGGGCGCGTTCGCGCGCCTCGCGGCGACGCTGCTGGCGAAAGCCGAGGACAAGCACCTGTGGCTGGAGGCGTGCGGCTCGCGCCTGCCGACGTTCCAGAGCCCGCCGGTGGCCAACGTGAACCCTCTGCTGCTGCCGATGCTGGTGCCCGAGTATGAATGGATTTCCCCGGTCGTCGCGACCGGCCGCTGGACCGACAACATCGGGTACGTGCAGATCGATTCGTGGGA
>BQJQ01000121.1 GCA_021604785.1 Phycisphaeraceae bacterium | reverse complement strand
GCCCGAGCCGATCGTGCCCGAGCACGTCGCCGACGCCGCCCCGGTCTCGTGCCCCGCCTGCGGCTACGCGCTCGCGGACCTCCCCCGCGCAGGCCGATGCCCCGAGTGCGGGCGTGACTACGACAAGCTCGCGATCATCCGGGCGTACGTGCTGGGCAAGGACCCCTGACCCGCACCCAAACCCGGCCAATCCGGGCGCCCGCCCGCCGATCCGACCGAGAGCACCCCGGCGCCCTAACCTCAGACAGACCAGCACCCACCGCCCGCGGGCCGTCCCGGCGGGCGATTCAACGCAGCGGAGGCGTTATGCCGCACATCATCGCCGAGCCTTGCCTCGGGACCAAAGACACCTCGTGCGTGGACGCGTGCCCGGTGGATTGCATCCACCCGACCGCCGACGAGCCCGAGTTCGCGACCGCCGACCAGCTCTACATCGAGCCCGACGTCTGCATCGACTGCGGCTTGTGCGTGGACGAGTGCCCCGTCCAGGCGATCTACCAGGACGAGGACCTCCCCGAGCAGTGGTCCAAGTACGTCCAGATCAACATCGACTACTACAAAGAGAAGTGACGGGCGCTCACAGGACGTAATTCGTCAGCACCCACCACTCGCCGAAGACGACAACCGCGCACCCCGCGGCCCACCACACGAGCTTGAGCTCGGCCCAGAAGTCCTCGCCCCACTCCCCGCGGAAGAGCGAGACGACGTCGGGCATGAGCCAGTACTTCACGCATTCACCGAAGCCGTCCCACCCGCCGAAGACGGCCTTGCCGAACAGCAGGTACACGGGCGCGTTCACGATGATCAGGATGATCCAGAGGGTCATGCCAACATCCTGACGCCCACCCGCAGCACGATCAAGGCGCCGCCTCGGCCCGCTTGATCAGCCAACCCACGACACACCCCACGACGCGGTCGTCGATCGGGCCGGTCCGCCCGTGCTCATCCTCGGGCCCGAGGTTGTGCCCAAGGTTGGCGAAGTAGACCGTCTCGACGCAATCGCCCAGCAGGTGCTCGAGCACGGGCCCGTGGTAGCTGATCGTGTCCAGCCCGCCCCAGACCGCCAGCGCCGGGCCCTCGGAACGCGCGAGAACGTCGCTGGCCCACTCGAACGAGCCGCCGTGGATCTCGAGCCGCTCGGCGGATCGGGTCTCGCCCGTGCGCAGCGCGGTCGCCGCGGCCCGCTCCCACCCGCTGATCTCCCCCGAGCCGTCGGAGTCCTCGCCTGGCTCTCCCGCCGCCGCCTCGGCGAGGGCGCGCGAGCCGGTCCGGTTTGGCGTCATGTACGCGCCCGCGAGCAAGACGCACCCCGCCGCCGCCCCGTCGCTCGCGAGCATCGAGCGCGGGCCGCCGAGGGAGTGCCCGAGCACGAACACCTCGCCCGGCTCGAGCCCCGCCCGCCCGAGCATCGCGCCCCACGCGGCGTTCGCCATCGCGACGGTCTCCGGGAACGGGCGGACCTCACACATCGCCGGGTCCTCGGCGTGCAGCGGGTCGCCCTCGCGGATCGCCGAGTACCGCATCACCGTGAACCCGCCATCGACGAGCGCCGCGGCGAGCGCGTCCGCGTCGCGCGTGGGCCCGCCGTCGATGGTGAACTGGTCACGCTGCCCGTCGTGCTCGTAGCTGCCCGGCACGGTCCAGTGGAGGTCCGTCGCGTACCCGCCGCTGAACAGCGCGACGCCCACGCCCCGGTCGCGGCCCGGGTCCGGACGCTCGACGAGGGCCGCGTGGGTCCATTCGTCGCCATCGCTGGTGGTCCAGGTGAATGTGAACGCCTCGGGCTCGGGGTGCCGCGCCGAGACGCGCTGCGTTGCGCACGCTGAGGCCCCGAGCATCAGTCCCATCGTGATTGTTGCGAGCATGCCCGCGTTACCGCGCACGGCCCGGGCCGTTGCGGGGCGCGGTGACGCGGAACGCCGGCTCGGCGCGCCCGGAGGCTGTCACCCGGTAGGGCGCCCACGCGAACGCGACGGTCGCCGAAGACATGTCCGTCTTGCGCGGGCGGACGGTGATCTCCTCGACCTCGATCGGCCCGCCGTCGTACTCGGCGCGGACCTCGGCGAGCTTCTCCTCGAACTCCCGCTCGAGATCCGCGAGCTTGCGCTCCAGCGCCGCGAGATCCTCCCTGGCGCGCCGGACGTCGGACTTTGCCTTGGCCGTCCGCGAGCTCCGCCCCAGCGCCGTGCCCGCGCTGCGGACGCTTGTTGCGCTCACCTTCTTGCGCCCAAGCAGCGCCCCGAGGATCGTCGCCCCGACCGACGCGGCGGCGCTGATGCCTGAGGTCTTCAGATCATCCTTCTCCACCTCGACGCGCTGCTCGGCTTCGCGGATGCGCTCCCGCAGGGCCGCGAGCTTGGGCGCGTACTTGTCGCGCATCGCTTCGAGTTCCTCGTCGCGCCGCTCGCGCGCCAGCTCGCGCAGGCGGACGCGGAAATCGCCCTCGGACTGCCCGAGCTCGGAGTACGCCTTGAACGGCTTGGCGTACCAGACCGGGAGCGCGCCGTGGCGGTATTCGTGCGCGATAAGCGACCGGCGCCACGACGCGGGCGCCGTCTTCTTCTGCACGCCCGCCGGCGGGTCCTCGAACGTCGCCCGCGGGTCCGGGTCGTCGTCGAGCTGCGCATCGTCCGCGTCGAGCGAAGCCGCCTCGTCCCACGGGTCGCCGTCGCCCGTGAGCACGCCCAGCAGGACGGCGTCGTGCCATTCGTCGATCTTCGCCGCCGTGCGCACGAAGTGCAGCGGCGCCCGCCCGAGCACTGCCGGGCGGTAGACCAACGCCTCGCCCTCGCGAGCCGGCGACGAGACCGGGAGGAACCCGACTTCCACACCCGGCGCCACCACCGGGACCGCCGCGGGCGACTGGGGCGCGGGCGCCGGCACGGGAGCGGGTGCCATCGCGTCCGCCGGCGCCGACGCGGGGGCCTCGACCGCCTCGGGCCGCGCGCCCTCGCAGAGCGTCCGGATCTGGTCGCGCGTCAACGGCCCGCGCAGATAGCTCATCGCCCAGCGCGTGTGGAACACGACCGGCGCATCCTCGTGCACGTTGTGCATCAGGAACACCCGCGAATCGAGCGCCGCGAGCGTGCGCTCCATCGCGCCCTTGTCGAACGACGTCGCGCTGGCTCCCTCGAGCCCCTCGAGCACGCGGCGCTTGTCCCGCTCGGTCTGCAGCCTGCCCAGCAGCCACGTCCCCGCGTTGGAAAGGCCCTTGTAATCAAGGTCCACCGGGTTCTGCGTCGCGAGGACCATGCCGACGCCGTAGGCGCGGGCCTGCTTCATCAAGGTCAGCAGCGGGCGCTTGCTGGGCGGCTCGGCGCTGGGAGGGAAGTACCCGAACACCTCGTCCATGTACACGATCGCGCGCAGAGACCCCGTGCCCGCCTGCGTGCGCATCCACGCGACGATCTCGTTGAGCACCAGCGTCACGAAGAACATCCGCTGCGGCTCAGACAAATGCGCGATCGAGAGCACGCTCACCCGGGGCTTGCCCTCGGGCGTGTGCAACAAACGCTGGATGTCCAGTTTTTCGCCCTCGCGCCACGCCGCAAACCCGGGCGAGGCGAGCAGGTTGTTCAAAGCCATCGCCAGCGTTGTGCGGTCCTTGGGGCGCATGAACGTGTCGAGCTCGACGACGCCCACCTTGTCGAACGGCGGGGTTTGCACGAGCCCGATCAGGCGCGCCAGCTCGACGTTCCGGCGGGCCCGCCACTCGCCCTCGATGATCGTGCTCAGCAGGATGTGCTCGCTCGAGCGCACCGGGTCGGCGTCGATGCCGACCAGCGCGAGCAGGCCCGAGACGGTGCCGATGACGCGGTCGCGGAGCGCCTCGGCGTCGTCGGCGAGGGCCGCGGGCGGGGCGTCGAGCGACCGCAACGCCGCCAACGGGCGCCCGGACTGCGAGCCGGGCGTGTAGATCGCCATGTCCACGGACTCGCGCATCCGGCGGATGCGTTCGCCGTCCTGCCCCCACTTGCCCAGGCCCGTCCGCCACAGGTCCGCCTGGGACTGCGCGTAGGCGTCGACGTCCATGCCCTTGCGGGCGGCGGCGCCCTCGTCCACCCACGGGCGGAAGTCCTCGCCGCGGAGCTCGGGGAAGGTGAGCAGGAGGTTGCCGATGTCGCCCTTGGGGTCGATCGCGATGACGGGCACGCCGTCGATCGCGGCTTCCTCGATCATGGTCAGGCAGAGCCCGGTCTTGCCCGAGCCGGTCATGCCGACGCAGATCGCGTGGGTCGTCAGGTCGCGAGAGTCGTAGAGCAGCGGGTCGGGCCCGGTCTCGCCGGACTCCAGGTCGTGCCCACGCCCGAGGTAGAAGGCGCCGAGCTTCTCGTACTGCGTCGCGTCGTTCCCGCTTTCATCCGCCATCGGGGCGATGGTAGCGGGGAGTGCCCGGGGTGGGCACCCGCCCGGGGCGTGCTCAGGCCGCGGCGTCGAGGTCGTCGAGCTGGTCCAGCTCCTGCTCGAGCCGGTCGAAGTCGATCTCGTCCTCGTCGCGGTCCATGCGGCTGATCTTGCCCGTCGGGTTCACCGGGCGGCTCGACCAGTTGTCCGGGCGGACGTTCGAGGGCGCGTCGGCCGGCTCGCGCCAGTCCTCGGCCCGCGTGAGCGCCAGCTCCATCGACTGCGTCTTGCGGTACCCGAGCAGGCGGATCACCTCGAGCACGTCGGTCCACGTGGGGTAGGGCTTGTCGTTGACGCGTTTGAACTCGTCGATCGCGACGAGGAACAGGAACTGCTCGGGCGTCATCTCGCCCTCTTCGGCGGACTTGGTGAAGTCGCTGAGGCGTCGCCCGGGCCCACGCCGGCGTTCGAGCCCGCTGGTGGGCTTGGGGCCCAGCGCGTCCTCGATGTCGCGCCGGTCGAGCCCGAGTCGGCGATCGAGCACGCCGCCCGAGGGCGGGTCCTGCTCGGGCGTGTCGGTGGCGTCGGTCTTCTTGCGTGCGGGCTTGGCGGGCATGGGCGGCTCCCCGGCGCACCGGCCCGTGGGGTCACACCCAAGGCGATGGCACGCGCTTAGACGTCCTCTTCCCCTTCATCGTCGCCCGAGCGGTCGTCCTCGAAGTCGTCGTCCAGGTCGTCGTCGAGATCGTCGTCGCCATCGTCGTCGTAGCCCGCATCTTCCTCATCGTCGTCATCATCGTCGAGGAAGTACGCCTCGTCCTCGTCCACGTCGTCGCCGGCCATCAGCACGCCAAGGGCGCTCTCGGACCATCCCCCGGGGGGCCCGCCGGCCGGGTCCCAGACGGGCACGCCGGGCTCACCCTCCGCGAGCGGGCCCGCGTGGCGCCCGACGAGTTCTTCGCTCATCATCATCGCGCTCATTGGTGTCTTCTCCTGAGGGGCCCGACACGGGCGTTCCCCGCAACGGCCCGTACGGTACCGCCGGCGCCGGCGGTGTCAACGCCCTTCCGACGCTGCCCCGAAGACCCGCGAACCGGGCCCCCCCGCGACGGGTACACTCCGAGCCGCACCCGACCCGTCAGGAAGGACCGCAGGACGCGATGACACCCGGCTCGAATGAGGGCTTCCGACCGATCGCCGCCCTTGCCGCGGCGGCCTTCCCCGGCGCGGGGCACCTCGTGCTCGGGCAGCCGATGCGGGCTTTGGGTGCCGCGGCGGGCGTGCTGCTGCTGTTCGGGGGCGGGCTCTTCATCGGGGGCATCGACGCGATCGACTCCAAGGAAGACCGCGTCTGGTTCTACGGGCAGGCGCTCGTGGGCCCCATCACCTTCGGCGTGGACTGGGCCCACCAGAACCACTTCAAGGCGATCGACACCAGGACCAAGCAGCTGCGGACCGGGTACCCGACCGAGACGCAAACCACTGACGACACGGGCCAGCGCGTCTGGCGGCCGCTGACGGCGGACGAGGCCGCCGCGGGCATGGGCCCGCCCAACGTCAAGGGCGTCGGGCGGATGAACGAACTCGGGCAGCTCTCGTGCACGCTCGCGGGCATGATGAACCTGATCATCATCCTCGACGCGCTGTTCCCGGCGACCCGCCGGCGAGAGTCCGGGGGCGCGTCGTGATCGCCCCCGCCCTGACCCTCGCCTGGACGCCGTTCATCGACCCGATCGATGCGAACGCGTTCTGGTACCTGCTGATCATCCCGATGGCGATCGGGATCGCGTTGGCGTTCAAGGCTGTCCGCGTCGGGGAGATGCGCAAGTACCCGAGGCACGTCGCGATGATGACGGCCCAGATCATCCTGGGCGTGGTGGTGCTGGCGATCGCGAGTTTCATCGTGATCGACAAGCTGGTGCCGATCCTGACGCCGATGCCCGCGCCCTGATCACGCGTACGCCCCCCGCTTGGTCTCGTACGGCGCATCCAGATTCTGGATCATGTACCGCAGCGCGTCCACCGCGTGGTCGGACCCGTCCTTGACGGGCTCGAGCGACTCGGGGCGGTCCGATGGGTACCGGTATTTTTCGAGGCTTTCGATCAGCTTCTCGCAGCGTCGGTGGATGTAGAGCGTCGGCGGGCCGGCCGCCGGGGAGAGGCGCGCGCGGAGCAGCTCGAGCCCCTGCTCGACACCCATCCGCCGATCGCGGATTGTGAACCCGAGCTTGCGCATCGCCTGGGCGTCGGAGATGCCGGTCTGGTTTGAGCGTTGCCGCCCCGCGGGATCCACGCCGAGCCACGCGGGCGCGGGCCAGGGTGACTCGCGCATCGCCTCGGCGTGGCGCTCGAGGGTGACGCCCGCGGCGGCGTGCTCGCCGAGCACGCGGACGACGCCTTCGGCGTCCACAGCGGCCCAAAGCACGACGGTGGGCGCGCGGATGCCGAAGTCCATGCCCCCGATCCAGACCCACCCGCCGCCGGGCGAACCGGGGGCCGGCTCGTCGGGCGCGCGCTCGATGACGTGCGTGGAGACGTCGAACTCGGGGAGCACGCAGTCCGAGCGGTGCGGGCGCAGGCAGAGCATCTCGGTGTCCCACATCGATTTGCCGACCCGGCGTTTGAGCCGGACGGCGTCGCCGATCGAGACGTGCCCGGCATCACCCTCGTCACGCAGCTTGGCCCGCCCGGCGCACTCGAGCTCGAGAGGGCAGGCGTCGCACTGGTGCTCGTCGCCGCAGGCGCCCAGGACGTCGAGCACGCCCCAGCGGAAGAGGCGGCGGGTCGCGTCCACTGGCGAGCCGTCCGCGTGCTCGTGGCGGAACGCGGGCCCGTGCCCGCCGGCTTCCTTCACAAGCTTGTGCATGATGCCGTAGGGCACGTGCATCGTCGAAAGACACTCGATCGACCCCGGAACAAAGACCGGGTCGTCGGCGGGACCGCAGACCTTCTCGCGCGTGACGAGCTGGGCGGCGTCCCACACGCGCTCGTCGAACAGCTCGACCTCGTCGCATCGGAGCTTCTGCACGCGCGTGCCTCGGACGCTCGTCTGCGACTGGGCGAGCAGCTGGACCTCCGAGCCGTTGGTGAGCCGGAGCTTGGTGTCCGTCACGCGTCCCTCGATCATCGACGCGAACGGCTCGCGCTCGAAGAGCGCTCGCAAGTGCGTGTGCATCCGCCGGGACTGTTCGAGTGAGCCACCGAGGATGCGGATCTCGATGCCGTCCTTGAAAACAAGGTCCAGCAGCGTCGCGACGGCGGCGAGGAACGTCTTGCCACCGCCCCGGTTCGCCCACACCACGCAGTCACGCGGGATCTCGGTCTCCTCGAACGCGTGCCACAGGTAATCGAACGGCGACGCGTGCCCCGCGATGAGCGGCTTGGTCGGCACGACGACATCCAGATACTCACGCACGAACGCGTGCAACGCCGCCGGCGTGCACGGGCGCACCAGCGCGCGCGGCGTCCCCGGTTCCGTTTCTTCCCCCACCGCGCCTCCCTTGTCAGGCCTTCTGATCCGTGGGGGGGTCGTTGAGCTTCAGGGCGCTCATGAGCGCCCGCACGCGGTCGCGGTCGATCGCGCGGAGGGCCGCGAGCACGCGGGCCCGGTCGCCGGCGTTCATGAAGAACGTCACGGCGCTGGGCAGGCTCGCCGGCTCGGGCGCGGGGGCCGGTATGGTTCGGGCTTGCGTTGCCATCACGCCGCGTACGCCACGGGCGGGGTGCCCGCGAGAGAAGCCGCGGCGCGGACCCGCTCGCCCGGGGTGAGCGCGCCGAGCCCGCGGGCGACTTTGCGCGCCCGCGCCCACCGGTCCACCTCGCGCTCGATCAGCGGGTTCGCAGCGAGCGCATCGGCCCGCTCGGGCGCGAGGCCAACTTCGAGCTCCGCGCCCGCGGCGTCCAGAGCGTCCGCGAGGCGCGCGTCGTCGGGGCCCATCGACCGCGTGTAGGCGTGCATGCCCGCCCGCTCAAAGAACGGCGCGTAGGCGCCCATCTGCGCGAGGGCCTCGGTCGCGGGCGTCAGCGGGTTGCTCAGATAATCCTGCACCAGCCCGCGTGCGATGCCGAGCCCGCGGCTCGACGGCTCGACCACGACGCGGCTGATGCACCGGAGTTCGCGGTTGATGCGGCGCGCCCGGGCGCGCTTGTCGCCCGAGGTGTACCTCCCGGGCCAGGCGAGGTCGCGCCAGACGCCGTTGAGCACGGGCATGGAGACGACCAGGACGCCCGCGGTGCGCTCGGCGCCGTCGGGGAGCGTGCGCACTGCACGCCGGACCGCGGC
>BQJQ01000120.1 GCA_021604785.1 Phycisphaeraceae bacterium | reverse complement strand
GTTCGTCGCGATCGGCGCCGGGGGTCGGGTGTCGACCGTCTGCGTCGCCGCGCACCCGCCAAGGACAATCACACCGACCGAGACCGCTGAAATGAGTTGCTTCACCATGCCCGAAGCGTACCGGCGCGGGGCGGCCCGGGTCGCGTTCACCCCGGGTCGTTCTCGGGGCGGATGTCGAGCGTGCGCCGGGCGACGATCCAGTCCTCCGGGCGTTCGTCGGGGAGGGCCCCGCGCTCCCCACCTACAAAGAACCCAGCAGCCATCCGCCAGGCTGCCCCCCCGACCGCCATGACGCCACGCCAAACCCGGCGCACCCGCGACAGATCCTCGACGGGCGTCGACCGGATCAGGCGGTACCCGAGGAGGTGGAAGATCTGTCGCCGCAGGACCGCCGCGATCTCCGGGGCGACGAGCAGATCGTGCTCGCGGCCGGGTCGGCGCCGAACGCCGGGCATCAACGCCGGGATCGCACGGTGCACCAGCGGGCGCCGGCGAAGCCACGCCGACAGCCGCAGCCACATCCGCCCGACCTCTACCGCGATGAAGAACCCGTCGTCGCCCACGCGCCGCGCCGGCTGGCGGTTGGGCATGAACAGACGCCCGGAGATGGGCGTGTCGATCGGGCCCGCCTCGTCGCGGGCGATGACGGTGCGGTGGCGCCGGACCTTGTCCATCGCCCGCCGGCCCGGCTCGATCGCGAACCCGTCGCGCCCGATCGGGCATCGGTACCGGATATCAAAGACCCCGCGCGCGTACCCGCCGGCGGCGCGTGCGAGCACCTCGCGCGGGTCGGTGTCGAGTTCGGGCCCGTCGCCGATCGCAAGGATGCCCGCCGCGTGCAGCGCCGTCCAGACCACCGCTTCGAGGACCTCGACCGAGCACGGGTCGTCGTGCTGCCCGCCCTCGACGATCATCGATACGGCACCCAGCTCCGTTGTCGCGTAGTCCGCGAGCAGCCCGGTCAGGTTCTCCTCGAACGCGAGGAAGATCGGCAGCGGGAAGTGGCGCGCCACCGCGCGCGCCCGCAGCGAGTCGCTCATCGCGATGAACGGCGGGCTTGGCGACGAGACGGTGTGCAGATCCAGCACGACGAACGGGCCGCGGGCCCGGTCGCGCTCGTCGGCCAGGGCCCCGGTGAGCCCGCGGGCCTCGTCGAGGTCCGGGCCTTCGCTGTCGGACGCGAGCAGCCCGGGCGTGCACAGGCGGTTGAGGTCCGCCTCGACGTAGCGGGTGTGGCGGTCCGGGTGGTTGAGGGCCGCGAGGTTGCCCGCGAGTCCCACGAATCGTCCGCGGAACGACTCGGGGCGGTGCTCGTGCAGGCGTTCGAGGACGCGCCGCAGGGCGAGGATGCCCGCGGGCTCGTTGCCGTGGACGCCGCCGACGACGGCGAGGGTCGGGCCGGTGCGCCAGGGGTCGTAGAACCCGAGCTCACGCCGCTCGATCAGCCCGAGCTCTGTCGGTTCGTCCGCCAACGATTCATGCACCGGGCGTGCTCCCGGTCGTAGGTTCGCCTGGCGGGTCCGCGTCGTCGAGCCCGAGCTGCTCCACGAGCAGGCGACCCGCGAGCTTCATGAAGTCGTGCTCGGTCACGATGCCCACGAGCTTGCCGTCGGCGGAGACGACGGGCAGGCAGCTCACCTCCAGCTCGCGCATCAGCGCGATCGCCTCGAGCGTGGGCGTGTCGGCGTGCACCGTCCGCGGGTTGCGACGCATGACATCCCCCACCGCGATCGGCTTGTCGCGACCGCGCTTCGGGTCGGCGACGAGCTTGAGCAGGTCGCGGTAGCTCACCAGCCCGACCAGCTTGTGGTCCTCGTCCTCGACGGGCACGTGGCGGACACGCTCCCAGTCCATGATCGACGCGGCCAGATCAAGCAGCTCCTCTTCCTGCACCGTTACCAGGTCCGTGGTCATGAACTGCCCAACACGGACCGAGCTCTCCTTCCAGTGCCCAGACTCGGACACGTCCGCGAGCGCCCACTCGGAGACGGGCGTGTCATCCGCGCCGCGGGCGGACATCGCCGCCGTCAGCGCCGCGAGGCGCACCGCCCGCGTCGCCTTGCCCTGCATCTTGGCGACCGAGTCGAGCATCCAGCGCGCGCCCGTCCGCTGCGACTCGGCCCGGCGTTGGATGATGCCCAGGTTCGTGTCGATGTCCTCGGGCTCGACGCCCGCGCGCTCAAGCCCGGCGCGGGCCGCGTCGAGCAGCTCGCCGAGCACCAGGTCCCGCGCCGCGACCGGGTCGCCGTCCATCCACTGCATCGTCGCCCCAAGCCCCTGCGTCGCCGCGGCGATGAAGTTTCCCTTGGCGTCCGCGAAGTCCATCCGCTGCGCAATGTCCGGGTACCGCCGGGGCAGCTCGTGCATCAGCCCGAACCAGAGCGCGGCGTTGGCGATCTCGTCGGCGATCGTCGGGCCCGAGGGCAGATACCGGTTCTCGATCCGCAGGTGGGGCTTGCCGCTCGTGATCCCATAACACGGCCGGTTCCATCGGTAGACCGTGCTGTTGTGCGTCTGCAGCGACCGGAGCTTGGGGATCCGTCCCGCGTCGAGCTCCGCCTGCCCGTCCTCGGCGTGCTCGGGCGCGAAGAGCACGCGGAACCGCGCGACGTCGGCCTTGAAGATCTCGAGCACCCCGTGCTCGGCCCATTTCTCACCGAACCGGACGCGGGCCAGCAGTTCGCGCTCGGCGGGCCCACCGTCGCGGCGCGTGTCCACCACCTGCTCGAAGATCGCGATCCGTGTCTCGCACCACAGGCGTTTGCCGAAGAGCACGGGCGAGTTGCAGCACGCCGCCAGCAGCGGGCCCGAGACCGCCTGGGCGATGTTGTAATCAAGCGTGAACGAATCCGGGTCGGTCTGCCAGTGCAGCTGGAAGCTGGTGTTGAGCGCCTCGATCAGCACCGAGTCGTGCGCGACCGTCAGCTCGTCGATCCCCTTGATCCGCACCTCATACCGCCCCTGGCGCAGGTCCGTGATCACCTCGTTGAGCAGCTTGTAGCGCGCGCGTGGCGTGATGTTGCCCGGGCCCAGGTCATCCAGATCGAGCGTCGGCAGGATGCCCGTGAGCACGACGCGCGCGCCCAGCGCGGCCGCCTCGGCCTCGGCGTGGCGCGTCAGCTCGCGCAGCTCGTCGCCCAGCGCCCGCAGGCACCCGGGCCCGAACGAGACGGGCGTCGAGTTGAACTCCGCGTTGAACCGGCCGATCTCGGTCGTCGCGCGCTCGTCGCCCATCCGCTCGAGCACCTCGGGCCCGACGGGGGCCGGGTCCCAGTGGCGATCGACGAAGACGAGCTCCTGCTCGGCCCCGACGCGCCGGACGCCGGTTTCGAACAAACCCCGATCGAGCATCGCTTCGAGCACACCCAAGTCGTCCAGCACCCGGCGCATCATCGCGCGCCGTTCTTCCCCCGAAGGCACCGTCTGAATGTCCTGCGTCCCCATGAGCGACCCCCGAGCATGTGATTGTGGGAAGCTGGGCGGGCGAACGCAACCTCCGATCCGCCATCGGGTTCGCGGATGGCCCCAGAATGTTCTCGGACCACAGGATCGGGAACCGGCAACACCGGGCCCCCGAAGCTGTCTGTACGTATGCCGTTCCGCCATGCCGCTGGGAATCGCCAGCACGGGCGGTATGCTGATCGTGGGCGGTTTCCGGGCCCGTGTGTTCTGCTGAGCCCGATCCCTTGTCGTGTGTATCCCCTCTCGCCCGCCGGCTGACCGCTGCGGGCCCGATCCGGAGTTTTCGAGATGCGTAATTGTCGAGTGCTGGGTGTCGCCGCCGTCGCGGCGGTCATGGTCGCTTCTGCCGGTGCCCTCGCGGGCGGGGCGGACCGGATCGACGTGATGGCCGAGCGCCCCGGCGTCGTTCGGTACGACGGGCACCGCGTCGTGCGCGTCCGCCCGCAGACCGCCCGCCAGCTCGCCGGCGCGATCACGATCGCCGAGAGCGTCTGGACCCACCGGGTGGGCATGGGCCCGATCGAGATCCAGATCGCCCCGGGGGCCGAGGAGGCGCTGCGGGCCATCGGGCTCGACCCGGAGGTCGTGATCCCGGACGTGCAGGCACTGGTGGACGCAGAGTGGGCGCAGATCCAGGCCGCGGCACAACAGGCCGCCCAGGGACCCCGCCCGCTGCGCACCGGAACCTACGACCAGACCTTCTACGAGTCGTACCAGCAGCTCGCCGACATCCAGGCGCGGATGAACACGCTCGCGGCGGCCCGCCCGGACATCGTCTCGGTCTCAGACATCGGCGACTCGCTCGAATCACGCGACATCCTCGCGTACCGCATCACCGGCCCCGACCAGCCGGGCAACCTCGCCGACGACCGCCCGATCGTCTACTGGCAGGGCGGGCAGCACGCACGCGAGTGGGTGAGCCCCGCGACGGTGATGTACATCGCCGACCAGCTCATCGAGCTCTATGACACCGACTCGCGCGTGCAAGCACTCGTGGACTCAGTAGATTTCCGCATCGTCCCGGTCGTGAACCCGGACGGGTACGTCTACACCTGGACGAACCAGCGCCTGTGGCGCAAGAACCGACGCAACAACGGCGGCGGCGAGTTCGGCGTGGACCTCAACCGCAACTGGTCGTACGAGTGGGGCGGCGACGGCTCGTCCGGCTCGACCGGTTCGGACACCTACCGCGGCCCGTCGCCGTTCTCCGAGCCCGAGACCGAAGCCGTCCGCGCGTACACCACCGCGTTCGGCTCGCGCCTCGCGGCGGCGATCGATTACCACTCCTACTCGCAGCTCGTCCTCTGGCCCTTCGGCTACGCCGAGGGCATCATCACGCCCGAGCCCGACCGCACCTTCTACGACACGCTCGCAACCGAGATGAGCGACGTGATGCTGCAGATCGACGGCGCGTACTACGACCCGATCCAGTCGTGGCAGCTCTACGCCGCCGCGGGCGTCGCTGAGGACTGGTTCTACGGCGACCGGGGCGCCTGGTCGCTCACGATCGAGCTCCGCGACACGGGCTCGTTCGGGTTCGAGCTGCCCGCGAACCAGATCCTCCCCACCGCCATCGAAAACTTCGAGGCGGCCCTGCTCTTCGCCGAGCGGACCACCACCCCGATGTCTTACGCCACGCCCGAGCCGATCCCCGCGAGCGTCCAGGCAGACACGCCCACGCCCACGCGCGTTGACATCATCGACGGCGTCGAGGAGCTCGACCCCGCGACGGCGATGATCCACACCCGCCCGGCCGGCGGGTCGTTCAGCGCCAGCGCCATGACCGCCGTCGGCGCCAACACCTACGAAGGCACCATCCCGGGCACGCCCTGCGGCGACGTCGTCGAGTTCTACTTCAGCGCCCAGACCACGGCGGGCAAGACCGTCACCCTCCCCGCCGGCGGGGCCGCGGCGCCCTTCGATGCTGACAGCGTGCTCACCGAGCTCGGCTTCGAGGACCAGATGGAAGCCAACGCCGGGTGGACCGTCGGCGCACCGGGCGACAGCGCCACCACTGGCGTCTGGGAGCGGGCCAACCCGCAGGGAACTGCTGCCCAGCCCGAGGACGACCACACCCCCGCAGGCACCGACTGCTGGATCACCGAAGCCGCCGCGGGCGGCTCGCTCGGCGCAAACGACATCGACGGCGGCGCCACCACCCTCACCAGCCCCACCCTCGACGCGACCGAGTTCGAGGGCGATGCGTACCTCGCGTTCTGGGTCTGGTATTCGAACAACCAGGGCGGCGCGCCCAACTCGGACTCCATGCCCATCGAGATCTCCGACAACAACGGCGCGTCGTGGTCCACGCTCGAGACCATGAGCACCAACACCGGGTCGTGGGAGTACCACGAGTACCGCCTCGCGGACTTCATCACACCGACCTCCCAGGTCCGCGTCCGGTTCGTCGCGAGCGACTTCGGCGACGGGTCGATCGTCGAGGCCGGGCTCGACGACTTCGCACTCGAGTTCCGCGGGTGCCCCGCGACGACCAACTTCGCCGACTGCGACGGCAACGGGTCGCTCAACGTCGACGACGTGGACTGCTTCGTCGCCGCCTTCACCACGGGCGACCTCGGGGCCGCCGACTGCGACGGCAACGGGTCGCTGAACATCGACGACGTGGACTGCTTCGTCACCGCGTTCGTCGGCGGGTAAGCGAGCACACCCCCCTGTTCTTGTGGCGCCCGCCGGTTCGCCGGCGGGCGTTTTTCTTGCGCGTACTTTGACACTTCGTCAGAAGCTGCGAATAGTTGCGATCGAGTCTCAACGACCACGCCGACCCCGAAGGACGCCCCATGACCGAGCCCGCCGACCGGACCCTGACCCAGCGCTGCAAGGACGAAAACTGGGACCTGCACCAGATCGCCGAGCGCAACGACGGGCTGGCGCTGGTGCTCAAGGGGCAGCTCGAGCGCGAGGCGTACGTGGACATCCTCGAGCAGGTGTGGGTCGGTGCCCGGGCGATGGACGACGCCGCCCGCAGCGCCCTCGGGGCCCGCCCCGAGCTCGGCGCGATCGTGCTCGACGAGCAAATGCTCGCGGGGTACGCCGCCGAGGACATCGTCTTCTTCGGGCGCACGACCGATGCGGTCGAGCCCCGCCCGGGCACCGCCCGGTTCGTCGCGCACGTCCGCGAGCGCGCGAGCGATCCGCTGTACATCCTCGGGTTGCACTACGTCCGCCTGGGCGCGTGCAACGGCAACCGGTTCGTCGCGATGAAAGCCCGCCAGCACTACGCCCTGCCCGAGACGGGCGAGGGCACGCGCTTCCTCGACCCGTTCGGCAAGGCCCAACGCGAGGGGTGGACGGCGTTCAAAGAGGGGCTCGACGGGTTCGGGCTCGACGCCGGCGAGCGGGGCCGCGTCCTCGTGGGCGTCCGCGCGATGTACGAGTACGCGATCAACATGGGCAACGACGAGCGCCACGTGCCCGCGGCCGAGCTGCTGGAGATTCACGCGGGCACGCTCGACAAAGACGCGTTCACCAAGTCGCACACGGTCGTGGCCGACAAGACGGCGCCCGCGCCGGGCGATGTGCCGTTAAACCTGACCGAAGCGAGCTGACGCGTACCGCGCCTGCTCGGGCGATCCGATCGATCCGCGCTAGCCCGCGGCTTTCTCGCGTTCCTCGTCGAGCTTCGTGAACTCGTCGATGCCCCGCGTGCCCGCGCGATCGAGGCGTCCGCGGACCTCCTCGGCGCTCTCGAGCTCGCCCTCGCTGTGCCCCACCACCGCCGCGACCATGCAGTCGCCGGTCACGTTGCACGTCGTGCGGCACATGTCGAGGATCCGGTCCACACCCAGAATCACCGCGATGCCCGTCGTCATCGCCTCGGCCGGCATGCGGACCGCCTGCAACACGATGATGAGCATCACGATGCCCACCCCGGGCACCGCGGCGGTGCCGATGCTCGCGAGCGTCGCGGTGAGCACAATCGTGAGCTGATCGGCGATCGTCAGATCGACGCCGAACGCCTGCGCGATGAAGACCGCGGCGACGCCCTGGTACAGCGCCGTCCCGTCCATGTTGATCGTCGCCCCGATCGGCGCGACGAACGACGTGATCTGCTCCTTCACGCCCAGCCGCTCCTCCAGGCACTCCATCGTCACGGGCAGCGTCGCGCCCGAGCTCGACGAGCTGAACGCGAGCAACTGAGCAGGAGCGATCGCCCCGAAGAACCGGCGGAACCCGACGGGCGTAAACAGCCGCAGCGCCCCCGGGTAGACCACGAAGATCATCAACGCCAGCCCGAGCACCACCGTGAACGCGTACTTGGCCAGGCTCGCGAGCACGGCGAGCCCCAGGTCCGCCACCACGATCACGATCAGCGCAAAGACCGCGAACGGCGCAATCGCCAGCACCATGTGCACGATCTTGATCACCACCTCGGTCATCGCCTCGAAGAACGCGATCACCGGGCCCGCCTTGTCGCGGGGCATAAGCGTCAACGCGACCCCCACCAAGAGCGCCGCCACCACCACCTGCAGCGTGTTCCCCTCGGCCATCGCGTTGAACGGGTTGGTCGGGAAGATGTCGAGCAGGATGTCCCACGTGGACTTGGCCCGCTGCTGCTCGGCGTCGGTGATCTTGCCCGACGCCGTGTCCGCGCTCATGCCGGCCAATTCCGTCCGAACGTCCTCGGGGAACCCGGACCCGGGCGCGATGACGTTCGCCAGCACGAGCCCGATGGTGATCGCGAGGGCCGTAGTGACCAAATAAATCACGATCGTCCGCCCGCCGATGCGCCCGAGCTTGGCGGTGTCGTTCAGGCTCGCGACGCCCGCGATGAGGCTGAACAGCACGATGGGCACGGCGATGAACTTGAGCCCCCGCATGAACAGGTCACCGATGAACTTGGTGAGGTGGCGAACGAACACCGCCGCCTTCGCGCCGGCGCTCGCCTCGTCGTTCAACGCCGCGACCTCGTCCGGGCTCAGCACGGACCGGGAAAGGGTCCATCGCAACGCCGCGGTCAGCTCCGGATCCTCCGGGAAGTCCAGCGCCCGGCGCTTCACGGGCTCCGTGTCCGCGAAATCATCCAGCCGCGTCCGCAGCCACTCCAGCGACACCCAGTAGTTGTCCGGCGTCGGCGTGCCCTCGGGCTCGGCATCGGCCCCAGCGTCCACGCGGTACCCCGCGACCAGCCGCGCCACGCTCGCGCGCACGTACGGGTTCGGGTCCGGGTGAAACTGCCGCGGCTCATCGTTGCTGCTCGCAAG
>BQJQ01000119.1 GCA_021604785.1 Phycisphaeraceae bacterium | reverse complement strand
CAAGAAACACCGTCCCGCACAGCGCCCCCACGATCGCCCCCAAGATCGACCCGGTCGCCCCCGTCCGCGAGCCTCCGCTCTTGCGCGAGCCCGCAGCGGAACTCGCAAACTCCGCCACCTCGGCCAGCACCGCCAACCCCGCACCCACGCCCAGCACCCACCACTCCAGCAAGTCGTCCTGCCACACCTTGCACACCAGCGCGACGAGCAGCATCGCCCAGATCCCGGGCAGCGTGATGAGCGTGAGCCCCACGCCCAGAAACGACGCGACGATCACGATCACCGCCGCCGACACAAAGAAAACTTCCGCCCACATGACTCGGTGTGCCCCTTGCTCGCGTACGCGTCAGCCCGAAGCCGCGGGCCCGCCCGCGTCCGAGCCCGCCACAGGCTCCGCTTGGGACCCCGCCTGCGACCCAGCCTCTTGTTGGTCGGGGAACGCCTTCTCTTCCATCGCCAGCACCCACGGCTCGACCGCCGCGTGCTGGTAGGTGTCGATCCGGACCCCACGCCCGCCCAGCTTCGTGTGCCCGGGGCTCACCCGCAGGATCACGATGAATTTGTCCCACCGCGACTTGTCCACCTCGTCGAGGTCGTCGGGCCCGATGATGTGCCCGCCGGGCACGGTCAGCCGCAAGTTCTCCGCATCCCACGCGTACTTCCGCGACGCCACGCGGATCACGTGCACCAGCAGGATCCCCCCGCCCACGAACCCGACAACCGTGAACGCCCACTGCAGCGGGATGTCGTACGCCGCCAGCGGCTTGGGCGCGTTGGACGTCGCCCACTCCTCGCCCAGCGCCACGAGGTCCGCCCGCGGGTCGGTGATGCGCGTGCGGTCCGCGTTCAGCTTGCCGATCCGGTCGAGCCCGCCGAGCCAGCGCTCCCGCGCAATCGCGACGTTCGCCCGCAGCGCCCGCACGCCCTCGCCCGAGTTCACGTCCGCCATGTTCCGCTGCTTGATCTCGGGCTCCTGAAGTCGCGCCAGCTCGGCCGCCGGGTCCTCGATCGTGACCTCGCGCGCCATAAACGCCCCGAACGCCCCGCCCCGCTCGGCCCCCTGGGCCGCCGTCAGGTACGAGTACTTCGCCCACGACGCGAACTTCTCGCCCCGCGCCGGGTACGCGCTCGTCGCGTCGTACAGCCCCCACACGCCCAACCCCAGCAGCAGCACGATGAACACCGTCATCTTGACCAGCCACCGGCGCCCCAGCGGGGCCTTGACCGTGCCGCCCGACGTCGCCGCTTCTTCACTCATGCGTCCGTGCCCTTCTACCCGCCGCGCCGCGGCTTCTCAGATCTCATCGACGCGCGCCATCGCGCCCGTCCACCACGCCGCCGCCCGCTCCGAACCGCCCGGCCGCTTCGCCCGCGCGTCGTACCCGCCCCGGGCCACCGGCCGCGTCGGAATCCGCGGGTAATCCCGCCCCGTCAGCACCGCCCGGCTCAGCCAGAGCGAATGATGCCGCCGGAACCGATCGGCAGCCTCGCCCACGCGTTTCCTGCGAAAAGGGTTCCAGAGCACCATCGCCGCGATTGTAGCGGCCCTCCCCCCGGGCCCACCCGCTTCTAGCATCACACCGGACCCACGCCCGGGCCCGAGGGAGACCCACCGATGCCGACCACCGCCGCCCGAACCGCCGATGCCCGCCCCTTCGACGCCCGCACCGCCGACACGCTCGCCCAGCTCGAGCAGTCCGGCCAACTCAAGCACCTCCAGATGATCGACTCGCCCATGGACGCGTCGATCCGCCTCCGCCAGAGCGACGGCTCCTACCGCGACACCCTCTGCTTCTGCTCTAACAACTACCTCGGGCTCGCCAACCACCCCGAGGTCGTCGAGGCCGGCATCGAGGGGCTCAAGAAATACGGCGCCGGCACCGGCTCGGTCCGCTTCATCTGCGGCACCTTCACCCCCCACGAGCACGTCGAGCGCACCATCGCCGACTACATGGGCACCGAGGCAAGCTACACCTTCGTCTCATGCTGGACCGCCTCCGAAGCCCTCTTCCCCACCTGCTGCGAAGCGGGCGACATCATCATCTCCGATGCCCTCAACCACGCCTGCATCATCGACTCCATGCGCCTCACCCCGGTCATCAAGAAGGGCGTGCACAAAGCCGTCTACCAGCACGCCGACATGGGCGACCTGCGGGCCAAGCTCAAAGCCGCCCGCGCCAACCCCGACGTCTCCGGGCAGATCTGGGTCATCACCGACGGCGTCTTCTCCATGGAAGGCGTCATCGCCGACCTCCCCGCCATCCGCGCCCTCTGCGACGAGTTCGACGCCATGCTCGTCGTCGACGACTCCCACGGCCACGGCGTCATGGGCGCCACCGGCCGCGGCACGCACGAGCACTACGACATGATCGGCAAAGTGGACGTCTTCACCGGCACCCTCGGCAAAGCCCTCGGCGGCGGCGCCGGCGGCTTCATCGCCGGCTCCCAACAGCTCATCGACCTCATCGTCCAGCGCGCCCGCCCCACGCTCTTCTCCAACGCCCTCCCCTGCACCGTCGCCTGCAGCGCCGCCAAGGCGATCGAAGTCCTCCGGCGCGAGCCCGAGCGCGTCGAACGCCTGCGGACCAACGTGAAGACCGCCCGCGCCAAGATCAAGGACGCCGGCTTCGACGTGATGGACTCCCCAACCGCGATCTGCCCCATCATCATCGGCGACACCGCCGAGGCGATCCGCATGTCCAACCGCCTGCTCGAACTCGGCGTCTTCGTCATCGGCTTCGGCTTCCCCGTCGTCCCCGAGGGCACGGCCCGCTTGCGGATCCAGATGTCGGCAGCCCACACGGACGGGCACATCGAGACGCTGGTGGAGGCGCTCAAGCAACTCTAATGGAGAAAATCACATGTCGAGCATGCGTATCTGCCTCGTCATCGCCACCACATTGTTCATGAGCGGTCTCACGCGTGGGGATCTCGCAGCAATCGTCCCGGATCAAGAAGACTATTTGAGCCCGCCAACTTCCTATATGGGTAGCTTCGCAAGCGCTTCAACCCCGGACATCGAACTTATGCGTGAGAGCAGATCGCGTTTCCCCGCGACTCAACAAATAGCAGGCCCCGCGGCAGAACAAGAAGCTTCTCCACACCAAACCGTGAACTACGATTTGGCCAAGGCGATGGCAGACCTTGATCAAAGCGTGCTCGATGATGACCGGTTCAAGGAAGCGTATACGGCTTATTTAATTGCCGTTGCGAATCGGAACGTTGACATCATGGAAGAACGACGGCGGTCAGTGCACCACCAACACTCTGCTACCGTTTGGTCAACAGCTATCGTTCATATCATGGTCATTGCAGCCACGTTCATCGCCTGCGTTCAAATTGCAGCGGGATTGCGATGGGCGAAACAGTCTAAATCCAACAAAAAAAGGCATAAAAAGAAACAGGAGGCCGCAGCCGAAACGAGATTATCGCTATCACTTGGCTCACTCGCCATGACGACTTCGGTTCAAGGCGTCGTCCTCATGGGCCTCTCCTACGCCTTCTACACTGCTTACCTGCTGTTGGTTTACCCTATACGGTTCCACTAAGACGCCGCCGTATACAGATAGAATGCAGCGCAATCATTCAGTCCTTCAGCACAAACGTCACCTTCATATTCACCCGCCACGCGGTGATGTGCCCGTCGTGCACGTCCACCTTCATTTCCTGCACCCACGCACCGGTGATGTTCTCCAGCGTCTTGCTCGCCCGCTGAACGCCCTTCTCGATCGCGTGCTCGAAGCTCTTGTCGCTGCTCGCTGTCAGCTCGGTCACCCTGGCAACACTCGAGGCCATCGGAATACCCCCTTCCGCACGCGCCCAGAACGGACACGGCTGTCTCCCCAATGTACCGCGCGCCCACGGGTTTCTATGTGCTAACCTCGCGGCTTCATGCACGACTCCCCCACCATCGGCCTGCTCGGCTTCGGCGCCTTCGGGCGCCTCGCGGCGACCCATTTCACGCCTCACGCCGCCGTCACGGTGCATGATCCCAACGTGTCAGAAACTGACATTCTGTCAACGGGCGCCCAATCGGGGTCACTCAAAATTTCCGCGTCGTGCGACGCCGTCGTGCTCGCGGTCCCCGTGCAAGCCCTCCCAGCCGCGCTCGACGCCATCGCCCCCCACGTGCGCCCGGGCACGATCGTCGCCGACGTCGCGTCGGTCAAGACGCTCCCCGTGCAATGGATGCTCGAACGCCTCCCCGCACACACGCACGTCGTGGGCACCCACCCGCTCTTCGGCCCGCAGACCGCCCGCGAGCACGGCGCCATCGCCGGCGAGCCCATCGCCCTCTGCCGCGCGCGCATCGACGACGACACCTTCGCCCGCGTCCGCGAGTTCGTCGAGGGCACCCTCGGCCTGGCCCCCGTCGAGCTCACCCCCGACGAGCACGACAAACAGATGGCGATGGTCCAGGTGCTCACCCACCTCGTCGGGCACGCCGCCAACTCAATGGACCTGCCCGAACTCCCCACCGCGACCGTCGCCTATCGGCGCCTGCTCCAGATGAAGCGAAACACCCAAGGCGATTCGGAAGAGCTGTTCGAGGCGATCCAGCGTCTGAACCCGCACGCCGCCGCCGCCCGCGACGCGTTCCTCACGCACATGACGGATGTGGCCCGCCGCGCCCAGGGCCCCGGCGTCTAGCGCCTCGGGTTCCGCGGGCTCGACCCCGTCGGCCGGCGCACCGGCGAACGCGGCTCCCTCTCGGGCCCCGCCGAACGCGGACGATCATCGGCCCCGTCGCCCTCGGGCTCATCCAGCTCACCATCATCGTCAGCACGCTCGCCGCCGACGCGCCCGAAGATCAGCTTGCCCGCACTCGTCTGCATGCTGCTGGTCACCGTCAGCTCGACGTCCGTGCCCACGTACTCGCGCCCGTCCTCGGCGACCACCATCGTCCCGTCCTCGAGGTACCCGACGCCCTGCCCGGGCTGCTCGCCGACCTTGTTCAGATGCACCCGCAGCGTGTGCCCCGGGATCACGCTCATCTTCATCGCATTCGCCAGGTCGTTCACGTTCACTACCGAGACGCCCTGGATGCCAGCGACCCGCGCCAGCCCCGAGTCGGTCGTCACGATGATCGCCCCGAGCTGCTTGCCCAGCTCGATGAGCATCTGGTCCACGCCCAAGCCCGGCACGCGCGTCTCGTCGATCGAGATGTCCAGCCGCCCGGACCGCTGCAGCTTGCCGACCAGGTCCAACCCGCGCCGTCCGCGCGCGCGTTTGAGCTTGTCGCCCGAGTCGGACAGCGTCTGCAATTCCTCGATCACGAACCGCGGCACGATCGCCGGCGCCTGGATCAGCCCCGTCTCGGCGACGTCCGCGATCCGCGCGTCGATCAGCGACGACGTATCAAGCACCAACGGCCTCGAACCCCGGATCTGCTTGGCGAACTCCACGTACGGGATCACCAGCCGAAAATCGTCCTGCGTCTGCAGCACCGTCGAGATAAACAGGTACGCCAGCCCGACGCCGATGAGGATCTTGATGATGCTGATAACAGGGTTCGGTTCGTTCGGATCGCTGCTCTGAATGTCGTAGGTGGAGGCGAGCAGATCGATGACGAACCCGACCGCCGCCGTCGCCAGCATCGCCGCCATCAGCCCCACCATCACGCTCACGATCGTCGAGATCTTCTTCGTCGGGGTCAGCAGATCGATCGCCACCGCGATCGCCGCGATGCTCATCGCCAGGAACAGCGTGAGCGGCCAGTACCGCGGAGCGTCTTCACTCGTGAAGGTCCCCCCGATCAGACTCAGCCCCGTCACCACCACGAACAGGATCGCAAACGCGATCCGCACCACCCGCAGCAGGATGTCCCGCTGCCGCAGCGCTGCCTCGTAGGGGTTCGGGGGGATCACCGCCGAAGGCCCGAACCGGTCGCCCCTGTGCCCCCCGCCCTCGGGCGCCGCGTCATGATCCGTTTCTGGGCCCTTCACAGGGCAAGTGTACGGACCCGAGCCCGGACGGATGCCCCCAACACGACCGCCCCGGCGGTGCATAGCATCACCCCGCTCGCGCCCGTCGGCGGCCGGGCCCGGTGCACGGGTGGCCCGTGAACCTGGTCAGGGCTTGATCGCAGCAGCCATAAGCGGCCGTCATCCGGTGCCGTCGGTGTCCTGGCCGCCGACCGGCGCGAGACCTTTCCGAACACGCGCGGGCCCCTTCCTCGCACGACCTCTCACCGGACGCCGCGATGAGCACCCCGCCGCCCCCACCGCCCGTCCGCGCCACACCCCCGCCGCCGCCCAACCCCGACGCCGAGTGCCTCGCGCTCACCGCGGACTGGCTTACCTGGCACGAGCCCACCATGCTCGACGCCCTCGACCGCCCCATCCACTGCCCCTCGCAACGGTGCACCGCCACGTTCCGCCCCATCGACGGCATCCGCTTCGAGTCACGCAGCGCCCACGTCCGCTGCCCCACGTGCAACGGCAGCGGCAGCGTGCTCCTTGATGGGCTCACCTGGAACCAACGACCCCACACCTGCGGCTACTGCGGCCGCGAGGCCGACACCGCGCCGTTCATGCAGCGCCGTCAGATCGGGCTCATCGTGGTGCGCCTATACGCTGAGGACGGCCGCCGCGCGTGCGCCCCGTGCGCCCGACGCCACTTCCTCTCTATGACCGGCACGACACTCGTCGCCGGCTGGTGGGGGCTCATCTCGTTCTTCGTCACGCCGTACGTGCTCATCAGCAACACCGCCGCGTACCTCAGTCGCGACAGGTCCGCCGGGCAACCCCATGGCCCCTGGATCGACTGGCGCGTCCCGCCGAACATCCGCGAGTCGCTCGCCCCCCACGAAGACTGGGCCCTCGAGCGGCTCTCGGCGCCCGATCGCACCGAGACCAGCACCGCCATCGGCAAGCAGCTGGGCGAGCGCGCCGGCGTCTCGTGGATCTACGCGATGCTCTACCTACAGGAAAAGATCACCCACCGGATGCGGGACCTGCTCGAAATCGAAGCCCCCGCCGACGCCTGACCCTGGCGCCCCGCGGCGCGATCAGGCCAGCTGGCGCCGCTTCGCCTCGATCCGCGCCCGCCCGGGCACGCGGATGTTCCGCGCCAGCCCCACCATCGCCATCGCCTTGATGACCATGTAGCTCAGGTCAAACTGCCACCACGCCAGCCCGTGCTTGGCAGACTTCGGGAACGCGTGGTGGTTGTTGTGCCACCCCTCGCCCATCGCCAAGACGCCGCAGATCACGTTGTTCCGGCTCTCGTCGTTGCTCTTGAACGGCTTGGACCCCCACACGTGGCACACCGAGTTCACGCTCCACGTCACGTGGTGCACCAGCAGGATCCGCACCAGCCCGCCCCAGATGAACCCGAGCAGCGCGCCCTTCCAGCTCATCATGAGCAGCCCACCCGCGACCGCCGGGATCAGCAGCCCCGCGAGCACCCAGATCGGGAACGTCAGGCTCAGCCACTTGACCAGCTTGTCCTTCTCCAGATCCGGCACGTACCGCTTCCGGTCCGGGTGGTTCGCCGTGACGAACCACCCCATGTGGGCGTGCACCATGCCGCGGAACATGTTCCACACGCCCCCGCCGTGCGTGTGCGGCGAGTGCGGGTCGTGCTCCTGATCGCTGTGCTGGTGATGCTTCCGGTGGTTCGCGACCCAGCTCAGGATCGACCCCTCCACCGACATCGACCCGAGCACCCCGATGATGAACGTCATCACCCGCCCCGTCTCGAACGACTTGTGCGTAAACAACCGGTGGTACCCCACCGTGACGCCCAGCCCCGTCAGGGCGTACATCACCGCGAGCAGGCCCAGCGGCACCCAGTTCATCCCGAACGGCCACAGCAGCACGATCGCCGCCACCAGCCCTACCAGCGGCAGCAGGATCGCCACCAGATTGATCGCGCGCAACAGCGCCGACGTCGGGCGCTCGTCCCCGATGCCCGCATCGGTCACGCCTCCCGGGTCCGTCCGTGGAGTCTCGGTGTTCATGAGGAAATGCCGATCCTGTGTGGCAGCCGCGCGCCGCGGCCTGCCGGGGGAGGGGGTCGCGCCCATCCTACTCCCTCGCTGCTCGCCCGGTTCGTGGGGATCGGTCCCCCCGGATTCCACTCCCGATTCCGGGGTCGGCCCCGCCCCCACGATCCATACACTCGCCCCATGGCCTACACCGTCCTCGCCCGCAAGCACCGTTCCCGCTCCTTCGACGAGGTCGTCGGGCAGGAACCCATCGCCCGCACCCTCAAAGCCGCCATCGAGGGGGGACGCGTCGCCCACGCCTACCTCTTCTGCGGCACCCGGGGAGTCGGCAAGACCTCCATGGCCCGCATCTTCGCCGGCGCCCTCAACAACACCGAGGGCAAGGACGACGTCCAGGCCGCCATCATGCGCGGCGACGACACCGACGTCATCGAGATCGACGGTGCCTCCAACCGAGGCGTCGACGAAGCCCGCGACCTCATCGCCAACGCCATCTACCGACCTATGCGCGGCCCGTACAAAATCTACATCATCGACGAGGTCCACATGCTCACGCGCGAGGCGTTCAACGCCCTGCTCAAGACCATGGAAGAGCCCCCCGAGCACGTCAAATTCATCCTCTGCACCACCGAGCCGCAGAAAGTCCCGCCAACGATCCAGTCGCGGTGCCAGCGGTTCGACTTCCGCGCCATCGCGACGCCCTCGATCGCCGACCACCTCGCCCACGTTGTCAAGGAAGAGGGCTACAAGGCCGACCCGGACTTGCTCCACGCCGTCGC
>BQJQ01000118.1 GCA_021604785.1 Phycisphaeraceae bacterium | reverse complement strand
AATCGCGGTTGGTGACCGCGAGGTCGGCCGAGCCGTTGAGGTCGAAGTCCGCCGAGGCGAGCCGGTCGGGAGCGGTGCCGGCTGCAACGGCAATGCCCGCGGCGAGCCCGGCGCCTGTGTTGTCAAAGACGGAGAGGGCGTTGGCGTCCTGGTTCGCGGTGACGGCGTCGAGGTCGCCGTCGCCGTCCAGGTCCGCGAGCATGATGCGGTCGGTCTCGAAACCGGCGCTCACGTTGGTCGACGCGAACGAGCCGGCGGTGTTGGTCCAGACCTGGGCGAAGACCTCGACGGCGGCCACGAGGTCGTCGTCCCCATCGCCGTCGATATCGCCCGCGGCGATCCCTTCGGGCCGGAACGCGGCGCCGACGTTCAGGGTCTGGGCGATCGAGTACGCTCCGCCCGCGCCGGTGAGGATGGAGATCGAGCGATCCCGCGAGTTCGTCGCGGCGATCTCGAGCGAGCCCGCGCCGTCCATGTTGAACGCCACGGCGTCACGCGGCTCATCACCGACCGGCACGTTCGTGGAGGTGAGCACGCCGCCCGTGTTCAGGATGATTGAGATCGAGTTGGCGTCGCGGTTCGCCGTCAGCATGTCGATCGAGCCGTTGCCATCGATGTCGGCTGCGGAGAGCGAGACGGGCTCGGCGCCCGTCGCCGCGGAGTTGCCTTGAGTGAAAGCGCCGCCCCCGTTCATGTAGAGCCGGACCGTGTTCTGGTTGTTCAGCACCACGGCGAGGTCGGTGTCGCCATCCCCGTCGGCGTCGAAGGCCGCCAGCGAGTCCGGCCCGGTGTTCCCGCCGGTGAAGATGGACACGGGGGCGGCGAAGGTCCCGTCGCCATTGCCCATGAAGATGTCGATGCGGTCCACGGTGTCCACCGCGACGGCGAGGTCGGGGAAGGAGTCGCCGTTGAAATCGCCCGCGGCGGCGCCGCCCGGGCGCGTCGCGGTCGCGAGCGATTGAGGGGCGTTGAGCTGGGGGGCGGCCATCGCGGTGCCGGCGAGCAGGGTGAGGGTGGCGAGCGTCGAAGAGCGGTGCAACATCTGCAATCTCCTTGCGGTTGTGGTTCCAGAGGGTGTGTTCGCTGCGTGTTTCCGGCGGCACTGGTCCCGCCGCCACCACGGAGGAGTCGCTCTGGGCGCGTGGGATACGAGCGGTCCCAGAAAAAGCCCGAGCGGGCCCGGAACCGCTTGTGTCCATAAGGTTCCACGAGCGTGACGAAGCACCCCGACAATCCCAAGGCCGACCCGGACCTCATCGAGGCGTGCCTCGCGGGCGATCAGTCCGCATGGACCGAGCTCGTTGAGCGGTATTCGGCACTGGTCTACTCGGTTCCCTCGCGTCATCGCCTGCCACGGGATGTCTGTGAGGACGTGTTTCAGGGGGTCTGGGCGATCGCGGTGAAACATCTTTCACAGTTGCGCGACGCGCAGAGTCTCCCGGCATGGCTCATCACCACAGCCCAGCGCGAGACCTGGCGGGTTGCAAAGCGTGCCTCGCGAGACGCGGGTGTCGCCCTCCCCGCCGAGGAGATCGCCTGGTCCGACCCTCAGGAGGCGGACGAGTTGGAGGACCGCCAGCGGGTTCGTTCCGCGTTCGCGCGGCTCGGCGAGCGGTGCCGCAGGGTGCTGACCGAGACGTTCCGGACGGAACGGGCTTCATATGACCTTCTGGCCGAGCGGCTTGACATGCCCCGTGGCTCAATCGGGCCAACCCGGGCCCGGTGCCTCGAGAAGCTCAGGGACCTGGTGGGCGAAGGGGCCTAGCGAATCCTTTTTGTCGTACGGACGTATCCAGCGGCTACACGGTGCACTCAAAGAGCTCGGAAGGACCCTCGATGGCAGACCAAACGCCCACAACCGAGCAACTCGCAGCGCTCGTCGCAGGGGAATTGGGCCCTGACGAGGCGGCTGAGCTGCGCCGACGTGTGGGTGCCGATCCAAGGTCCGCTCGCCTGCTGGAGGAGATAGAGCGGATCGCAGCGTTTCTCGTGGAGGAGCCCTCGGCCCAGCCCGCCGCCGATCTCGTGCGCCGTGTGCAGCGGTCGTTCGGGGGCAGCCGGCCCGGGCTGGCCGAGGCCCTCCGTGAGGGCGTGCGCCGGGTCATCGCGGCGCTGGACTTCGACTCGCGCCTGCCGGACGCGGCGCTCGGATTCCGCGGCACGGCTGAGGCGGCACAGCTCTCGTTCTCCTGCGACGACGCGGAGATCGACCTCGAACTCACGCCCGCGGGCGAGCGTGTGTGGCTCGTCCGCGGACAGATCGATGCGGAGTTTGACCAGCCCCCCACCGTCGAACTCTTCGAGTCGGACGGCCCGAGCCCGCTCGCCTCGGCACATGCCGATCAGCACGGCGGGTTCACGCTCGAAGCGCCGGAGGGCACCCACGTGCTGCGCGTGACTCTGGACGACATGATGATCGAGGCGGGCCCGGTCCTGATTCCCTGAACATGGAAACACGGACACTCCAGGATGCTCTTGACGCGGCGCGCTGTGTGGGGTGGGCGGCGGCGCCCGGAGACGTCGCGGACGTCCGCTTTGATCGCACAGAGCTTCTCGAAGCGGTCGAAGCGGCTCGTGACATGGCCCACCAAGACCTTGACCGCTCCCTGGTCGATTGCAACGTGCTCTGCATTCTTGCCGACCGCGACGGAGATCCTGGCGCTCGGGCCCGCGCCCGCAGCGCGTTCGGTCATGCACTGAACTACGCCAACCGGTTTGATGAGGCCTCCAAGGTAACCATAGAAGGCGCGGAGATCGCGCACAGTGCAGGCGACGCGGTCGGCGAGGCCCGGGCGCGGATGACGCTGGTGCACACGTACGCGAGGCTCGGTCGTCTCGGGAAGGCACTCGTCGAGGCTCTGGAGGCACGGGCGCTCTTCGACAAAGCCGGCGAAACCGGGTGGGCAGCGAAAACGGACATGAACGCTGGCATCATCCGGCGCATGCAAGGGGACCACGCGGGCGCCGTTGACCTGTTCCGTCGCTCGCTCGCGTTCGAGGGGCATAATGCTGTGATGCGGGCGCAGATCCGCAACAACCTGGGTGAAGCGCTGCTCGACGCCGGGGACTTTATGCAGGCGGAGCGTGAATTCCGTGCGTCAGCGGATACGCTCGAAGGCGAGCAGGCGTGGCGGCTTGCAGCAATCGGGCGAGGGAACCTCGCCGATCTGCTTGGGCGCCAAGGGCGCCTGCCCGAGGCATTGCAGGAGTTCGAGAGAGCCCGCCGCTACTTCGAGAACGATTCCGCGACCGGCGAGCTGGGACGCATCCTGACCGAGCAGGCCGATGTGCTCCGGCTGCTCGGCGCGACCGACGAGGCGTGCGCGGCGTACAGGCGGGCGTATGCTCTGCTTGTTCAAGCAGGACTCCGTGCCGAGCAAGCCCGAGCGTTGCTCGGGCTCGGCGCTGCGGTAGCCGAAGATGACCCTGAGTGCGCCCGCGGCGTGCTCGATGAAGCGAGCACAATTCTGGAAGAGCTGGGCAACCACACCGGGCTTGCCCGTTCCGATGTGCTGCGGGCGCGGGCTGAGCTTGCCGCGGGGAACCCGGAGGGAGCCCTGCGGCTCGCCGAGGGCGTGGCGGATCGGACCGCGGGAAACCCCGCCGATGCATCAGGGGCTGACGCGGTTCGTGCGGAGGCGTTGATCGCACTTGGGCGGAGTGCCGATGCGGTATTAATTTCTACCAACGCGCTCGGACAGACCGAACTCGCGGGCATGCCCGACATGCGGGCATCGCTTCTCCGCGTTCGTGCCGCGGCGTACCGTGGTGTTGGGAATGCTAACGCGGCGCTCGCGGACCTGCGTGCAGGCGTCGACGCCATCGACCGGGCACGCAGCGCACTCGGGGCAGACCGGTATCGGGCGGCGATCACCCACCAGCGGCGAGGCGTCTATCAGGAACTTGTCGGGTTATTGCTTGAGCAAGAGGGCCCCGAAGCAACGGCAGAAGCGTTCTCGGCGGCAGAGCGAGCTCGGTGCCGAGGCTTGATCGACCAGCTCGACACTGGGGCAGTTTCAACCGATCCGACCGACATAGGCGATGACGCAGAACTCGTGGCCACACTGCAAGACCATCGCCGCCGGCTCAGCGTGGAGTACTCCCGTTTCGATCCGGCGAAGCCGCACACAGACGAATCGTGGCGCAACGCGGTCCGGGCATCAGAGCACGCAATCACCGCGATGGAGTCGAGGCTCGCATCTTCGCGCGTCGGGCGCGCGCTGGGCTTGGAGACGCCCACCCCCGAGATGCTCTCGGCGTGTCTCTCGGACCGCGAGGCCGTGGTCGCGTACTGGTGGTTGCCCGACTGCCTGGTCGCTTTCGTCGTACGGGATACCGGCATCACCGGTGTTCGACTCATAGCGACGAGCGACGAAACGGACGCCGCGGTCGAGTCGGCCCTGTTCCAGATCAGACGCGGGCTCACCCGCCCAAGCGAGCAGGGCTCAGGACGTCGGCGTGGGGGCGTAGATCGTGCGCTCCGATCGCTGGGCGAGTTGGTTTGGGACGGGCTCGAAGGAACGCTGGAGGGAGTCAACCGGGTAACGGTCGTACCAACCGGTGTTCTGCACGCCGTGCCGTTTGCGTGCGTACGAACAGCCGGGTATTCGCTCGTCGAACGGTACGAGGTCAGCACGCTCCCCAGCGCCGAATTGCTGTCCGTGATGCGTGCAAGGCCCGCCGCGGGAACGTCTGAAGTGATTGTCGGTGTTCCCGACCGGGCGGCACCGCAGATCGAATCTGAGGCTGCCGCGATCTCAGCCGTGCTACCGGGCGGGGCACTCTTGGAGGGCGAATCGGCGGATTGGGAAACCGTCCGAGCTCATGCGTCGCACGCGCGGCTCCTTCACCTCGCCTGCCACGGCACACACCAGCCCGACGCACCGCTCGCATCCGCGATCCGCCTGGCAGATCGTTGGGTCACGGCGCGCGATGTCATGGACCTGAAACTCCCAGGCTCCGTGGTCGTGCTTAGCGGGTGCGATACGGGCCGGGTCGGAGCATCGTTCGGCGACGACGTGCACGGGCTCGTGCGGGCGTTCGTCGTGGCGGGCGCCGGGGCGTTGGTCACAACCTTGTGGCCCGCCCACGACCGAGCAACCCGTGAATTGATCGAAGACCTGTACGCCCACGCATCCAGTAACGCGATTACCCCAGGGGGGGTACGCCGAGGGCTCGCCGCGGCCCAGCGGACTCGAATCCACGCTGGACTTCACCCCGCCCATTGGGCACACTTGACGTACGTCGGAGGATGAGATCATGGCAGCCCGTTGTTCCGCAGCCCTTGCCCTTTACCTCGCAATCGGTGCCACCCCGGCCCTTGGCTCAGATGGCACGCCCGGCGAGGACACACTCGCCAATCAAGGCGTCCTCGAACTCTCCCCCGGTGCAGATCTCACGACCGTTGTGGCCCGCCACGGATTCACGGTGCTCGAGAGCATCCCTTCGCGTGGATTGCACTTGGTCGCGTTCGAGCCGGCGCTCACCGAAGGCCAGTTCGAACTCCTCTCGGACCCGCTCACGGGCGACCCGGACATCACCGATTCTGAACTTAACCGCGCGAGCGGCGATCAGGGCTCGGGCACGCAGAGCATGTTCGCATCGCGCACCAACGCCGAGTTCCTCAACCAGCCCCTGTGGAGTATTCTGGGCGTGCCCGCGGCGAACCTGAGCGCGACGGGTCAGGGGATCACCGTCGCGGTGATTGACTCGGGCATCGACACGGATCACCCGATGTTCGCCGGGCGGATTCACCCAGGCGCCATCAACCTTCTCGGCGATCCCGCGGATTTTGACGAATCCGGCAACGGGATCGACGACGATGGCGACTTACTCATCGATGAGATGCTCGGACACGGGACGTTCGTCGCCGGGATCATTCTCGGCGTTGCGCCGGACGCCACGATCCTGCCGATCCGAGTCATGAACGACGAGGGCGTTGGTGATGCGTTCACGGTTGCGCACGCCGTGTATTACGCAATCGACCATGGGGCAGACGTGATAAACCTCTCGCTGGGGTCCGAGGCCGAGCTTCGCCTGATCGAGAAAGCGATCGACCGCGCAACGCACCGGGGCATTATCGTTGTTGCGTCGGCAGGCAATGAGGGCGAGACGGCGCCGGAGTACCCGGCGGCGACCAACAAGGTCGCGGGCATCGCTGCCACCGACACGGCGGGCGTGCTCGCACCGTTCAGCAACCGTGGGGATCACATCCTGTTCTGTGCGCCAGGCACACAAATCATCGGCCCGCAGGTGGATGGCTGGGGCGCCGCCGACGGTACGAGCGCAGCGGCGCCGCTCGTCGCGGGCACCGCAGCGCTCGTCATCGAGCGCGGCACTGTGCTTCACTACGAGCACTTCCGATCTATGGCCCGCAAGACGGCGATCGATATCGAAGACGTGAACCCCGGGATCGACGAGGATTTCCTGGGCTTCGGATTGCTGAACGTCCAGGACGCGGTCGCCTGGACCGGGCCGTGCTTTGCGGATCTCGCGGAGGACGATCTGCTCAACGTCGATGACATCAACGCATTCATCACACTCTTTCTGGCCGGTGACGAGCACGTGGACCTCGCTGAGCCCCGCGGAGTGCTCAACGTCAACGACATCGAGTTCTTCGTCGACGCCTTCCTCGGTGGGTGCCCGATCGAAGGACCTTGAGCACCGACATTCGAGTACATCCAAAAATGCAACCGGCGGGCACTGTGGGATGCCCGCCGGCCACGAGAGAAGTGATCCGAGATAGATCAGCGTTCCCGCATCTTGCCCGAGAGCTTGCCGATCGAGATGACCGTTCCCGACACGACCTTCGGGACATCAGGAATGACGTTGGGGTTGTCCGAGTGTGTACGGAAGTTGACCTCGGCGTACCCGAACCCGTTGGTGCGCGCCTTGGCAACGGCGACACCGTCCACTTCGATCACGAACTCGATGTTGGGCGTACCTCGCTCGATCTCGACCTTGAGGCGACGCTCGAGTTCGCCCTTGCGGACGCGCTCTCGGTAGTCGGCGTTTCCCCGAGCCCGTACGCCGCTCGTGCGAAGTCGGGCACGGAGACGGAGCTGGTCCCGTTGCATCTCGTGCTCGGTCACGGAGGCGGAAGCGGGCGGTGCCCAAGCGACGGCGGGGACCGCCGCGGTGAGGGCCGTCAGCACGAGCAGCGTGCGTGTGGTTCTTGAAGCCATGTGTGAATCCTCCCGCGGCGGCTTTGCTGCGCTCCGGGCACCGCACCGTGCGATGCCGCCCTGATATGCATGCCGTTGGCACGCCGCTTCGTGTGTATGGAGCCACAGACTTCCGGCTAGATACGCAGCTTCTGAAAGTGAAGCTCGCGAGCCGCTCGAGCGGATGTGAGGGCGAGGGAACTCAGACACGACTCACACGGTCGATTTGAATCCGGTCCTGCATCCCGGACCGGGACCGAGCCACAGCCGACAGCCCTCTTGAGGGGTCTCGTTTCATCCTGCTCTCTGAGACTTCTCGGGTCAGGCAGGATTGAGCAGGCCCTTGATCGGCGCTTATCTCGGTCCCGGGGTCCCTTTCGGTGTTTTGTCTTGGAATAGAGACCGCATCCACCGATATCATTGAGGAGATGCTCGTTCGCGCCCTGGTCATCTTGGCGTTGGTGTGGCAGCCGCTGAGCATGCTCAGTTGGGCCCAGACCGGCGGAGTCCCCTCCCACTGCCGGGCGAGCGCGTGTTGCGTTCCGGTTGAGCGGACAGGCTGTTGCGGCGAGAGGCTCGCGGAAACGGTCTGCCAGCACACCGGCGGTGAGTGCACGTGCGTGGCACCCGTTGATGACAAGGCCCCGAGGCCGGAAGCCCCACTGACGAACCGTGATCGCGAGACCCTCCAGGCGACTCCGACCACGGACCTCTCGTTCGTCGGGTGGGGCATAGAGCCCAGCGACCAGAAGGCGAGAGCGATCAGCGCCGCCTTCCTGACGGCAGGGAAATCGCACAACAGGGTTCAAGCGTTCCTGGGCGTCTGGCGAATGTAGCGACGGGCTTGGTAAGGACAGTGCGCGCCGATCGGGTGCGTCCATCCGCTGACCAAAGCCACGTTCTGCACCGCTTCATCCAGGAGATTGCCCATGGTCCGCTGCACGGGCCCGCTGATCGCGGGCGCCGCGGGGCTCACGCTGCTCGCGGCGTGCTCATCCCCGTTCGATGATCGACCTCGTGACCTCGCCGCGCGACTCGGCAGCGATGCTCGCGACGCCCATCGTGCGCCGTTGTCGCAATACCGACCCGCACAGGGATCGCCCGTGGCGATCGCCGAACTCGATGGTTCGGGAGACCCGGACGTGTTCGTGCGTTACGCGCTCTATCACAGCCCGGCGGTCGAGGCTGCGTATCAGCGCTGGCAGGCAGCCGTTGAGCAAATCCCGCAGGCTCGGGCCCTTCCCGACCCGCGGCTGAACGTCGGGTTCTTCCTCGACGAGGTCGAGACGCGCGTCGGGCCGCAGCAGGCCCGTGTCGGCGTGAGCCAGACGTTCCCATCGCGGGGCACGCTCTCGGGGCGGGAACAGGCGGCGGGGATGGCAGCGGAAGCCGCGTGGCAGCGGTTCGAGGCGGTCCGACTCGTCATCACGGAGCGGGTTGTCAGTGCGCTGCATGAACTGGCGTACCTCGACGCCGCGACCAGCATCACCCGCGAGAACCTCGAGTTGCTCACGAGCTTCGAGGAGGTCGTCCGCGCCCGCTACCGCGTCGGAGCCGGGAGCCACCCGGAACTCATCCGCGTGCAGGTCGAACTCGGGCTGCTCGATGACCGGCTCATCCAGCTTC
>BQJQ01000117.1 GCA_021604785.1 Phycisphaeraceae bacterium | reverse complement strand
CTCTCCCCCTCGGGGAGAGGGCAGGGGTGAGGGGTCTTGCGCGCACCGGGTGCGCACGAAGAACCGGGGCGGGGACGCCCCGGCTCGCGCGCAATCTGCAGTCCGTCGACGCGCTCAGTCGGTCGCGTCCGCAGCCGCCGTCGGCTCGGCCTCCGCCCCGCCCAGCCGCTGCGCCACGCCCGCTGCGATACGCCCGGCCAGGTGCTCGTCCTGCCCGACGGGCTCGTAGAACGTCGCGCCCCCCGACCGCGCCGCCGTCGGCGGGTCCAGGTACCGCGTCGAACGCGTGACGGATTCGGTCTCGATCCGCCACCCGGGGCGTCGCACCCGCAGCACGTCCACCTCGAACCGCGCCACGAGCGTGCTGTCATCCGCCCGCCGGTCCGCGTACGCCTCGCCGGGCGCCGCGTTGTCCTCCTCGCCCTCGGGCGCGAAGGTCACACGGACGACCCTCTGCTGCTGGTTCGCCAGGTCTTCCCACTCCTGATAGAGCGTGGTCTGGTCCGTGTCCCAGGGCGTCGCGAACCCCGCCGTCGAGCGCGGCTGCGTGGTGATCACACCCCCCGCCGCGTCCACCCGCTCGAGACGGAACCGGAAATCGTCGAGCACCTCGCGCGTCGCGTCGAACGCCCGCTCATACTCCCCGGGCAGCACCACGAGCACCGCGGGCTTGGGCGCGGGCGAGCATGCGCCGAGGATGCCCGCGAGCGCCGCCGCCAGCGTGCCCACACACCGGGTCCGAAGATCTGTTCTGGTCATGGCGGTCAGCCTAGCACGGCGTCCGCGGCGGCGCGGATCTCATCCCACGCCTCTACCACGTGCCGCCGCTCGGTCAGGGTCGCGCCCACCGCGAACCGGATCAGGTACGTCTCCGCCCGGCCCTCGCCCACCGGGACGCGGGTGTGGCTCACCAGCACCCGACCGCGCCGGTTTAGCTCGCGCAGCAGGCGCTCGCTCGCGTCGTCGCCCGCGCGCAGGCGGAAGCAGACCAGCCCCAGCGAGCGATCAACCGGCACCTCGAACCGCTCGTCCGCCCGGACCCACGACTCGAACGCCGCCGCGAGCTCGACACCGCGCCGGATGTGCGCGCGTAAGCCCTGTGCCCCGTAATGGCGCAGCACGAACCAGAGCTTGAGCGCCCGCATCCGCCGGCCCAGCGGCACCTGCCAGTCGCGGTAGTCGATCACCGCGCCCGCGTCGGTCGCCTCGTTGCGCAGATACTCGGGCGTGATGGAGAGCGCGTCGGTGAGCGCCCGCCGATCGCGAACCCAGAACAGGTCGCAGTCGAACGTCACCAGCCCCCACTTGTGCGGGTTGATGCAGACCGAGTCCGCGTGCTCGATCCCCGCCATCGGCCCGCGGTGCTCGGGGCAAACGAACGCGCTGCCGGCCCACGCCGCGTCGATGTGAACCCAGACGCGCTCGCGATCCAGCCCCGCGTCGGCGATCGCGCGCGGGATGTCGTCGATCCGGTCGAACGCGCCGGTGCTCGTCGTGCCCAGCGTGCCCACGACCATCGCCGGGCGCACGCCGTCGATGGTTCGCAGCTGCTCGCGCAAATGCACAGGGTCCATCGCGCCTTCCGGGCCCGTGCGCACAAGCCGGATGTGCGTCGCGTCCTCGGGCCCGTCGGCCAGGCCCGCGACCATCGCCGCCTTGGCGATGCTCGAGTGCGCCTGCTCCGAGCAGGCCACCGCGAGGGTGCGCGGGTCGCCGCCCGCCCGCTTGCGCGCCGCGACGAGCGCGCACACGGCGGCTTCGCTCGCGGTGCCCTGGATCACCCCGCCGCCGGCGCCGGTGCTCTTGAACGCCTCGGGCAGCGCGTGCAGGTCGGCGCACCAGTCGAGCATCCGCGTCTCGAGCTCGGTCGCGGCGGGGCTGGTGGACCAGAGCATGCCGTTGACGCCCAGCCCCGCGCTGACCAACTCGCCCAGCACACCGGGCCCGCTGCCGTTGCACGGGAAGTACGCGAAGAACCGCGGCGACTGCCAGTGCGTCAGATTCGGCGCGATGACCGCGTCGAGGTCGCGCACGATGTCGTCCCATTCTCGCTCGCCCCCGGGCGATTCGGGCGCAGACGTCGGCAGCGCCTTCAGCACGTCACCGGGCTTGGTATCACCCACGACCGGACGCTCTTCGAGCGATTCCCAGTAATCAGCGATCCAATCGATGAGCCGATGGCCCTCACGACGGAACGCGTCGGGCGACATATGACCCGGGTTGTGCGCGTCGGCGCCCATGCGCTCAGCGCGCCCGCCGAAGGACTGTCCAGCCCCACGCGTCGAGCGATGCGGGCGCCGACGCGGGCGCGCCGGCGTGGTCGATCAGCCCTTCGCCGCCCGGAATCGCCCCGCCCGGGATCGCCGCCCGCTCGCCCGAGAGATTTGCAAACACCGTGATTTCGCTCTCACCCAGCGTGCGCCGGAAGGCGATGAGCCCGGGCGTATCGCCCGTGTCGAGAAACTCGATCGCGCCGGCGCCGGGCCCGTGGCGCAGCGCGGGCTCGGTGCGCTTGAGGGCGATGAGCTGGCGGAACAACTCCGCGTGGTGGTGATCGCGCCACGCGATCTCGTCCTTGTCGAAGAACTCGATCGCCTTGTCGAGCCCGGCTTCCTGGCCCGAGTAGATCAGCGGCATGCCGGGCAGGGTAAACGTCAGCACCGTCGCCGCGTCGAGCGCGGGCCCGAACCGGTCGGACGCGACGCCCTCCCACGAGTTCCAGTCATGATTCGTCGTGAAGTGCATGCGGAGCCCGTCTGAGCCGACGATGCCCGCGTCTTCGTGCACGATCGCGCGCACATCCCCAGCGGACTTCTTCCCCGCCACCATGTCGATCAGCGCGTTGCCGAGCGGCCACGCATAGGTCGCATCGAACCCCGCTTCGTGCAGCCACGACTCCTCGGCCTCGGCGAGCATGAAGATCGGCTTGATCGCGCGCAACTGGGGGATGACCTCCTCCCAGAAGTCCCGAGGCACCATCGCCGCGACGTCGCACCGGTACCCGTCGATGCCGAACTCGCGGATCCACCGGGCCATCGCGTCGCGCATGCCGGCGCGGGTGGTCGGGTCGGCGTAGTTCAAGCCGTACGTATCGGTCCAGTCCGGCACGGGCAGCGTGAAGTTGCCATCGTCATCGCGGTGGTAGCGGTGCGGGTGGGCGTCGATCCAGACGTGGTCGTGCGAGGTGTGGTTCGCGACCCAGTCGAGGATGACGTGCATGCCGCGGGCGTGGGCGTCGTCCACGAGCGCGCGGAACGAGTCTTCGTCGCCGAACTCGGGGTTGATCGCGTCGTAGTCCGACGCGGCGTAGTAGCTGCCCAGCGAGCCCTTGCGCCCGACGCGCCCGATCGGGTGGATGGGCATGAGCCAGAGAATGCCCACGCCGAGCTGCTCGAGACGCGGCAGGTGCGCGCGGAACGCGTCGAACGTCCCCTCGGGCGTGTACTGGCGGACGTTGACCTCGTAGATGGTGCGGTCGGCGGTGTGCAGCACGCCGGCGGGGGTGGTTGTGGTGGAACTCATGGGGCGACTGTAGAGCGAGCCGTGCACGGACGCCTACTGCTCGTCCCCCGGGCTCGGGCCGTCGACCCTGTGATCAAGCTGGGAGCGGATCCGCCCGCCCTGCGGCGTGGTGCCATCGCGTTCGAGCTCTTCGAGCAGGCGGAGGTACGTCTCGTAGCGCTCGGGGTGGACGCCGCCGGGGTTGCCCAGAGACTCACGAATCGCGCACCCAGGCTCGTGCGTGTGCGTGCAGTCGTTGAACTTGCACGCCTGGCGAAGCTTGCGAAACTCGGGCATCGAGTCGCGCAGCTCGGCGGGGGTCAATTCGTCGAGCCCGAAGTACCGGATGCCGGGGGTGTCGATGACCCAGAACGGGTCGTGCGAGCCGTCGGCGGTCCGGATCTCGTGCAGCTGCGCGCTCGTGGTGGTGTGCCTGCCCCGGTTGGCGGCGGTGCCGACCGCGCCCACGCGGATGTTCAGCGACGGGTGCAGCGCGTTGGTCAGCGTGCTCTTGCCCACGCCCGAGTGCCCGACGAAGACGACGACCTTGCCCGCGAGCAGCGCCCGCAGCTCGCCGATCCCGGCGCCGGCGTCCGCGGAGCACATCACAACATCGGCGCCCACGGACCGGTATGGCTCGAGCTTCGCCAGCTCCGCTGCGCGGTCCTCGGCGCCGAGCGTGTCGAGCAGGTCCGTCTTGTTCACCGCGATGATCGCGTGGGCCGGGTCCGGGTCGTCGGCGTGGCGACCGGGCTGCTCGACCCACGAATCCTCGATCGCGAGCAGGTACCGGTCGATCAGCCTCGGGTGCAGGGGCGGCGAGACGACGGAGACGACGATGACGACGGCGTCCACGTTCGCCGCGATCGCGCGCGGCTGGCGCGTCGTCGGGTCCCGGCGCGTCAGCACCGTCCGGCGCGGGAGCACGTGCGTGACGGTCGGCGGCGCCCGGCGGTCGTCGGCGGGGATCTCGTACGCGACGCGGTCGCCCACGCACAGGTCCGCCTGCTGGCGCCCGGCGAGGTCCGCCGACAGGCGGCAGGCGACGTCGTCACCCTCGCCCGAGACGAGCACGCCGGCGACCATCGGGCGCACGACGCACCGGCGCTTGCCGACCTCGACCGCGACGCCGACCGATGCGGCGGCGGGCGCGTCGCCCTCGGCCGCGCGCTCGTCGGGTGTTGATTCGTCGCCCGCGTGCTTGCCCGCGGCCATCTCGGCCGCCAGCAGCTTGAGCACGTACATCCGCACCGGGTCGCCGGCGGATCGCTTGGACGAGCCGGGGCGGGGGTCGTCGAGGTCCTCGAACTTCGTGTGCTCGCGCCGCCGCCGCTTCTGGTCGTCGGCCCGCTTCGCCTTGGCGAGCTTGAACAGACGATCCTGCTCGCCCTTGGGCAGGGCCTTCAGGCGGTCCTCAAGTTGCTGGCGTTGGTGCGGGTTCAACAGCGCATTGTTCGGGCGCCGTGTCCGCCGGGCGCGATCACCCGCCCGATTCCCCCGAGAGCCGCTCCACGAGGTCCGCAACGGCCATCGCCTTGGTCGCCGAGTACCCGGCGTCGTCGAACCAGACGATCTCGCCCGTGCCATCGAGCACCAGCACCCGCGCCAATCGCCCGCGGTCCGTCCCGGTCAGCTCGGCGACGGGCTTGGCGGCTTTGCCGTAGAGCGTGACGACCGAGCCCCAGTCCTCGCGGGGGATGCCCGAGCGCATGCCGTCGTCGATCCACCCGGACGCCATGGTCGGCACGAGCCCGGGGATCGTCGGCACCTCCATGAGCTGCGCGTGCTCGCCCGCCCCCGCCTGGATGAGCCCCATCAGCCACCGGTCGATGTCGAACTGCGTGTTCTGCTGATACCCCACGAGCACGACCGCCGGCCGCCCGCCCAGAGCCGCGGGCAGCTCGGTGGCGACCTTTTCAAGCGACTCACCCGTGACTGCCGGGAACGCGAGCCCGGTCGGGTCGCGGCTGGGGATGGGGGACGAGCAGCCGTTGGTGAGGAGGAGGGCGGGGATGGCGGCGGTAAGAGCGAGGGCGGTGAAGATGAACAAGCGGCGGCGAGGCATGGCGAGGGCTCCTTTGGATGTGGGTTCGCCCTACCGGAAACCCCCGATTCAGGATCATCAACAGTCAGGCTCTTTGAGATGAGGCTGGAGTAGCTCAGGAGAAAACTCAGCCTTGCGATCTCGGACGAGAGACCCGAGTTGAGAAAGTAAGGTGTCATCTTGATCGAGCGGGTGCCGTGGTCTGAGCGGAGCGAAGGCCACGATCAGGCGCACCGCATGGCCTTCGCGGGCCCGGACCATGGCACCGAAGCCTCCCGTGCCACGGACCCGTCCTCGGGTCAGTGTCTTGCTTGGTCGGGACAGGAGCACTGACCGGAAGACCGGTCAGTGGCACGGGATCGGGTGGCGTGGAGACGCCGTCCGCCTTCGCCCGAAGGGTCGAAGGCGGGCACCGGCATTCATGGACCCGTGCCGGAAAAGAGGCGAATCAAGTTCCAGATCAACACCACCAGCATTGCCAACATGAACAACGCGAAAATTGCCGTTGTCCGCCGGGATTTCCATTCTAGGGATCGACCGGAGCGAGTGCCATCCTCGACCTGCTTCGCCCACACCTGCTCCTGCTCCGCAGCCAACGCCTGCACATCCGGCTCAGGAAGATCGCCGACTGCTTTCAGTATTCTGCGAAAATATGCGACTGCTTCCTGCTCACCCGACCGGCGTTCTGAATCATCCGCGGGATCGTGCGCGGTCTCAAGCGATTCATGACGGGCTCGATCGACACGTTGCCACGCTTCGAACAGCACTTTCTGCTCTGGCAACGCCCAATGCATGCTTTCGATCTCTGCGCGGAGCACGTCCGTGAGCGTGTAGATCGTTCTCTCACCGCGATCAAACTCACCGACCGCTTGTTCGAGCTTCGCGAGATGCTCCGTGCGCTCGTTCACTCCGGCAGCTTCTCCAACTCCGCCTCCACCCGCTCGACCAGTCGGGCGACCGTCGCATCCCCAAAGTCGAACGGCAGGTCCGCCGCGGCGAAGAGTTCGGGCAGCGGGCGGCTGCCGCCCAGCGAGAGCGCCTTCTTGTACGCCGCCAGCGCCGGGCCCTCGCCCTCTTCGAGCGACTTGAGCCAGAGCCCGAGGGCGCCGAGCTGGGCGATGCCGTACTCGATGTAGTAGAACGGGACGCCGAAGAGGTGCCCCTGGCTCTGCCAGGTGTACGGGCGGTTGTCCTCCAGGCCGGCCCAGTTCACGCGGTGGCCCTGGAGCCCGAAGCGGTCTTCGAGGCCGAGCCACATCTGCTGGCGCTCGTCGCGGGTGTGCGCGGGCTTGGAATAGACCTGGTGCTGGAAGGCGTCGATGGTCGCGATCCAGGGGAGCAGGCCGATGGAGCCTTCGAGCTGCTTGCGCCGGGCGCGGTCGGCGTCCTCACGCGACGGGTAGTACGCGTCCCAGTAGGGCATCGTGAGCAGCTCCATCGTCATGGACGCGACCTCGGCGAACTCGATCGGAGACTCGCGGTAGTGCACCAGCGGCTCGTCGGTGCAGAGCATCGAATGGAACGCGTGCCCGGCTTCGTGGACCATCGTCTCGACGTCGCGGTGCAGGCCGGCGGCGTTCATGAAGATGAACGGCACGCGGGAGCGGTCCTGCATGTATTGGTACCCGCCGGGGGCCTTGCCCTTGCGGGTGTCGAGGTCGAGCAGGTGCCCGGTGGAGATGCCCTGGTCGTTGGACCCATCGCCGAGTTGGGAGAACATCGCGCCCAGCTCCGGGCTGAGGCGGTCGAAGACGTCGCGGGTTTTGGAGACGAGGTCCTTGCCGCCCGCGAAGGGCTTGAGCGGCGGGCGGCCCTTGGGGTCAACGCCCAGGTCCCACGGGCGGAGTGAATCGACGCCGAGCTGCGCGCGGCGCTTGGCGTCCAGACGCTCGACGAAGGGCATGACGCGCTTCTCGATCGCGTCGTGGAACGCGAAGCAGAGCTCGGGCGTGTAATCGAACCGGCCCATGGCTTTGAAGGCGTAGCCGACGAAGTTGTCGAAGCCGGCGTTTTGCGCCATCCGGTGGCGCTTGGCGATCATCTGGTCGTAGGTCGCGCTGATCGCGTCGGCGTCCTTGAGCCGGCGCTGGGCGACGGTCTTCCACGCGCGCTCGCGGACGTCGCGGTCGGCGGACTCCTGGTAGACGCCCATCTGGGGCAGCGTCTTCTCTTCGCCGTCGAACTGGACGGTCATCGCGCCGGTCAGCGCGTCGTGCTGCTGCGAGAGCTTGGCGAGCTCGGTCTGGATCGGGACGTTCTCGTCGCGGTAGAGCTCGACGCCGGCCTTGACGTCGCGTTCGAGGACGCGGTACCGCTGCTCGGGGAGCTTGTGCGCCTCGGCGAGCGACGCCTGGCGCTTGTCGAGCTCGAAGCTTGCGGGCTTGAGCTTGGGCATGACGTTCTCGACGAAGTCGAGGTACGCCTTCTCCTTGCCCTTGTCGGCGGTGTCGCAGGTCATGTTGATGTACCGCCGGGCGGCGGACTCGGAGACGGCGGCGTCCAGCTCGGAGCGGTCGAGCAGCCACCGCTCGAAGTCCGCGGCTGAGTCGACCGGGCGGTCGCGGAGGTCGGCGTAGAGCGGCTCGGCGACCTCCCACGCGTGGACGTCGAACTCGGCGGGCACGAAATCGGTCATCATCTGCGTCACGTGTGATCTCCTCGGGCGATCCTATTCCGGCGTGGTTCGTGTGACCGCGTGGGCCTGGGCGCAGCTCGCGGCGTGCCGCAGGGCGTCGTCGGCGGTGCCGATGTGCCCCTCAAGCTGAGCGTCGTAGACCTCATCGAGCAGCGCCCCAAACCCGGGCCCGGGGATGTACCCGTGCGCGACGAGGGCGTCGCCATCGATGAGCGGGGCGGGGGCGAGCCCGATGCCGTCCGCGGCGAGTGTGCGCATGTCGCGCTCGAAGCGTGCCGCGCTCTCTGGGGCGATCGCACGCAGCAGCAGCCGACCCTCGCCCGCCAGCGGCCCGGACGCGAGGCGCTTGCGGGCGGCGACGCCCAGCGTGGCCCACTGCCCGATGACGTGCCCGGCGAACTCGATGGTTCGCGAAAACGCGCGCGCGTCGTCCGTGCTCAGGTTCAGTTGCCCGGCCCAGCGTGCGGCGATCGGGCCCGCGTCTTCGAGCACGCCGGGGCCCGCGCGGTCGTGCGCCCAGGCGGCCAGCGCGGTCATCGGAGCCGCGGCGGCGTCAAGCGGCTCGAGCGTCGAGCGGGGTGCGCCCGAGTGCGGCTCGGAGAAGATCGGCGCGTCGAGCCGGAGGTCGCAGATCCACGCCGCCGCCCGCGCGCGGGTCGGGTGCG
>BQJQ01000116.1 GCA_021604785.1 Phycisphaeraceae bacterium | reverse complement strand
TCGATCTCGGGGCGGGACTCGATGAGAGCGCGGACGGTGCGGGCGTAGGCGACCTTGTCGGACTGGCAGCGCGGGCCGTGGACGGCGGGGCCCTTGGAGGTGTTGAGGACCTTGAAATGGATGCCGGTGACATCGGCGGCGAGGCCCATGAGCCCGCCGAGGGCGTCGATCTCGCGGACGAGCTGGCCCTTGGCGAGCCCGCCGATGGCCGGGTTGCAGGCCATGACGCCGATGGTCTCGGCCCGGAGGGTGACCAGGGCGACCGATCCGGGCTCCCCCAGAAGGTTCGCGGCGGCCCACGCGGCCTCGGCCCCGGCGTGCCCGCCCCCCACGACCACCACCGCGTAGTGTTTGTGACCCATTGCCGGGGACTGTACGCACCCCCGGAGCAACCGCGCGCGGGTGGTATCGGTGAACAAACCCCAGTAAACTTCGTAAGGACGTCCCGAGGGGACCCTTGTCCCCGGGCCGCCACTGTCTTGTCATGGAGCTACCGATGATTGATCTCCCGAGTTCGCGCACCTGGGCCCGTGGGATTGCTGCTGCGGGCGTGCTCGCCCTGCTCGCCGGGGCCCCGGCATCGGCGGACACCGTCGTGACCAAGGGCGGCGAGACGTTCTTCGGGACGATCATCGAGAACACGCCGCGGAAGATCGTGATCCGGACGGTGATGTCGAACATCGTTACCGAGCATGAGATCCCGAAGTACAAGGTGCGGGATTACTCGGTCGAGGAAAAAACGCGGATTGACGCCCGCCACGAGGAAAGAGAAGCGGGCGCCGACGCGGCCCCGTCGATGGTCGTGGAAGAGGCCGAAGCGGCGTTCGTTCCTGCAGTTGAAAAGCGAGACGGGGTGCCGCTGGTGCTTGAGGTCCCGCTCAAGGGCACGTTCGGCGAGGATATTTATCCCAAGAGCGTGGCCGTCGCGCTCGATTGGGCCGTCGCGAACGGGGTCTCGGACATCGTCTTCCGCATCGACTCACCCGGCGGCCAGGTCTGGGCGGCGACCCAGATCGTGGAGATCATGGACGAACGCCGGGATGACCTGACGTACCACGCGCTGGTCGAACGGGGCATCAGCGCGTCGATCTGGCCGACGTTCGCGTGCGACACCATCACGATGCCCCCTGGGTCGACGCTCGGCGGGGCGGTGGTCTACCGCATGAACATGGGCAACGCCGAGGTCGACAAGAAGATGAACTCGATCCGCGCGGCCGAGTTGACGGCTTCGGCCCGCGCCCTCGGACACGAGCCCGCGGTGATCAAGGCGATGATGCTCGCTGATTCGGAGCTGTACGCCTGGCGCGACCGGCGCGACCCCGGGCCTTGGCGCATCACCGACAGCAAGGACGAGGCGTACAGCGACAAGCGCAACCGCGAGGTCCGGGAGATCGACACGCGCGATACCGTGCTGACGCTGACGGATGAGGACGCGATCTGGCTGGGCGTCGCGACGCCGATGGAGACGCGCTCGCTCGATTCGTTCTCGCACGCCGTGGCATTCTCGGAATACGACGACGCGGGCACCTTCGCGAACACTGCTGCGGAGGAATGGGGCGGCAAGTGCGCCGAACTCCGCAAGGAGATCGACCTGACGATCTCGAGCATCAACGCCGATTACGCCCGGGCGTACACCACGAACCGCATCTCCATCCGGATGCGCAACCTGAACAACGCCAAGCGGAGCCTCACGCAGCTCAAGCGTCACCTCGAGACCGCGACCGACCTTGAGATGGATCTCATCCTGACCGAGTACGACGCGCTCGACCACGAGCACATGATCGGCGAGATCAACAAGGAACTCACCGACCTGCGGCTGCTCCGCCAGGGCGGGTGACCATCCCGCGAACCCCACGCGTCTGACGCGCACGATCCACCGGACCGTTCGCACGAGCGGGTTGGCGTTGAGCCTTGGGCGTTACTTCTTCGGGTAGTCCGGGCGGTCCCGCACGACGTCGGGCAGGCCGATTTCCCCGCCGCCGTAGTCGATACCCGCGAGCCCCAGGCGTGTCCACCGGAAGTATTGGAACCACCGGTCGGTCGGCGTGCCCTTGAAGTGCAGCGGAAACGTGTCCAGCGGACGGTACGTCTGCGTCCACAGCGTGTTCGCGTTCACCGGCGTCCACCCGGGGTTGCAGTCCGCCGAAAGTTCCGCGCGAACCGAGCCGTCGAAGAAGAGGAGGTTGCACTTCGCTTCGGGGTACATCCAGGCGATGCCGGCGCTGTTGGAGAACCGGTCGAACTCCTCGAACATATGCACCTTGCCAGACGGGTAGGACACCTGGTTGTAGCGACGTCCCCCGAGCGCGACGGTGCCGCCGCGAGCACTGAACAGGTGGGGCGTGCTCCCGACGGGCGTGTACGAAGGAAGCTGATTCTGGTTCCACGCAGCGGGCACCGTCTGGTACGTCGAGGCGTACGCCCAGCGCTGGCGCATGTTGACCTTGAGCCAGTTCACGTCCTCGTCGTAGATCGCCGGGTCCGGGTTGCCCTGGGCGTAGGGGACGGTGGTGAGGTCGAGCGGGTCTTCCTGCCACTGGATCAGATTGCGATCGAAGGGGGACGCCGCGATCGGCTCGGGCTGGGCGCTGGTCAGGTAGTCGAAGAGCACGCAGTGCGTGAACCGGCGGTGCGGGAGGCGCGTGGAGAACCGCTTGATCTGGTCCGGGCCCAGACACCGCCCGGTGAGCCGGCGGAGGATGTGCTGGTTCTGGATGGACGCGGCTTCCTGGTCGTCGCCGCCCGTCTGAGCAGACCCGCAATGGACCTCGTACCGGATGCCCGCCTTCCAGCTGTAGGCGAAGATCTGATCCGAGAAATCGGCGGCGTAGTTGTTCGAGCTCTGGCCCAGCGAACGCATGTTCGACTGGCTCAGCACGTTCCGTGCTGAGGCCCGCGCCTTGCCGAGCGCCGGCAGGAGGATCCCGATCAGCAACGCGATGATCGCGATCACCACAAGCAACTCGATGAGTGTAAACGCCTTCGTCCGTGTGCTCACGCCAGCTCCATTCATGTGACTGTGGCGCGTTGCACGATCGTGCCCCGCCGCTCAACGCTCTTACGGCTTGGGATACGCCGGGTCATCCCGGACGACATCGGGAACGCCGATCTCGCTGCCGCCGTAGTCGATGCCCGCGAGACCCTGACGCGTCCAGCGGTAGTACTGGAACCACTCGTCGCCGGGATCGCCCTTGTAGTGCACCGGGAATGTGTCAAGCGGTGTCCATGACTGCATCCAGAGCGTGTCGGCGTTGCTGGGTGTCCACCCTGGATTTGCGTCCGCCGAGAGCTCGGCGCGGACCGAGCCGTCGAAGAACAGGAGGTTGCACTTCGCTTCGGGGTACATCCACGGGATGCCCGCGCTGTCGGTAAAGCGATCGAACTCTTCGAACATCTGCACCTTGCCCGAGGGGAACGAAACCTGCCCGTACCTGCGGTTGCCCAAGGGCACCTTGCCCCCGGCGCCGCCGGTGTTGGCCTGCATCAGGTGGGGCGTGCCCTTCACGGGGGTATAAGACGGAAGCTGGTCCTGGTTCCACGCGGCGGGCACGACCTGGTACGTCGAGGCGTACGCCCAGCGTTGTTTCATCGGGTTGGCCGGCCAGTTCACATCATCGTCGTAGATCGCCGGATCCGGGTTGCCGTCGGCGTAGGGAACCGTCGTGAGGTCGAGCGGGTCCGACTGCCACTGGATCAGATTGCGATCGAAGGGCGACGCCGCGATTTGCTCGGGCTGTGCGCTGGTCAGGTAGTCGAACAGCACGCAGTGGCTGAAGCGACGATGCACCAATCGACCGGTCCAGAGGATGATCTTGCCCGTCCCCGGGCCATTCAAAGCGGGGTTGTCGATGCGCCCCGTCAAGCGGCGCAGGATGTCCGTGTTCTGGTACGACGTGGCTACGACATCATCGTTCCCAGTCACCGGGGCGCCGCCCGCGGCACCCGCCACGACATAGGCCTCGCCGGCTTTCCACGAGTACCCGAAGATGCGGTCGTTGAAGTCGGCGGCGTAGTTGTTCGAGCTCTGGCCCAGCGAACGCATGTTCGACTGGCTCAGCACGTTCCGCGCTGAGGCCCGAGCCTTGCCGAGCGCCGGCAGCAGGATCCCGATCAGCAACGCGATGATCGCGATCACCACCAGCAACTCGATCAGCGTGAACGCTTTGACGCGTGTGCTCACATCGCCCTCGTTTCTTGGTGCGTGTGCAGAACGGGAAGACTGCTTGATCCCCGGCTCGGCACGCTTTGAAGACCGCAATGACGCCGCCACGGAACCGCGGCGGATAGAAACTGATCGGCACAATCCCCGACAGCACACCAGACTACCACACCGGGAGTCCCAGCGAAAGAGTTCCGCCCCGGCAACGAAAAACCCCCGGGCCGATCGAGGCCCGGGGGTTGAACAAACACGGAAGGTCAGGCTCTCAAAGCCCGATTCAGGGCCGATTACGGCTTGGGGTAATCCGGATCGTCGCGGACCACATCGGGCACGCCGATCTCGCTGCCGCCGTAGTCGATTCCGGCAAGGCCCCGACGCGTCCAGCGGAAGTACTGGAACCACTCGTCGCCGATGTCACCCTTGTAGTGCAGCGGGAACGTGTCCAGCGGGACCCAAGGCTGCTTCCAGAGGGTGTCCTCGTTCGCGGGCGTCCACCCGGGGTTCGAGTCCGCCGAGAGCTCGGCACGGACAGAGCCGTCGAAGAAGAGCAGGTTGCACTTCGCCTCGGGGTAGAGCCACGGGATGCCCGCACTGTCGGTGAAGCGATCGAACTCCTCGAACATGTGCACCTTGCCCGAAGGGAACGAGACCTGCCCGTACCGCCGGTTGCCCAGAGGCACGAAGTCCGCCCCGCCGGTCACGGCCCGCATGAGGTGCGGCGTCTCGCGAACGGGGGTGTAGGAAGGCAGTTGGTCCTGGTTCCACGCCGCGGGCACGACCTGGTAGGTTGAGGCGTAGGCCCAACGCTGCTTCATGGCGTTCTTGGGCCAGTTGGTGTCGTCGTCGTAGATCGCCGGGTCCGGGTTGCCGTCGGCATAAGGGACCGTCGTCAGGTCGAGCGGATTCTCCTGCCATTGGATCAGGTTGCGGTCGAACGGCGAGGAGGAGATCGGCTCCGGCTGCGCACTGGTCAGGTAGTCGAACAGCACACAGTGGCTGAACCGGCGGTGCACCAGGCGGAAGTCCCACAGGTTGATCTTGCCCGTACCCGGCCCGTTGACCGCGGGGTTATCGATACGCCCGGTCAGACGGCGCAGGATGTCCGTGTTCTGATACCCGGTCGCGGCGACATCATCGTTGGGGGTAATCGCGGCTCCGCCGGCAGTCCCCACGACGGTGTAGCTTCCCCCGCCCCGCCACGAATACGAGAAGATGCGGTCGTTGAAGTCGGCGGCGTAGTTGTTCGAGCTCTGGCCCAGCGAACGCATGTTCGACTGGCTCAGCACGTTCCGCGCCGAGGCCCGCGCCTTTCCAAGCGCCGGCAGCAGGATCCCGATGAGCAACGCGATGATCGCGATCACCACCAACAATTCGATTAGCGTAAATGCTCTGCGTTTGTCCACGACAACCTCCCGATGTTCTGCCGCGATGAATCTCGCGGGGGTGCCCACACCGATCGGTGGGCAAGAAAGCCAAGACCACCGGCCTTACAACTCGGCCGACTCAGGGCACCGTCCAGCCCGGTCGAATGATCTCGACAGGGTGATGGCAACCCGTTCTATCTCACACTGTGCGACGCGGGCAGCAACTCGCCGGTCCCGTGCCACGTCCGTAAATCATGCTCTTCACAGAATCTTCAGTCTACACATACCACCCGAGGGCGAGCAACTGCCGTGCCCTCGGATTGAAGACCTCCCGCGGGGTCGACCCCGCGGGAGATTGATGTTCGTTGTTTGAACGGTTGTTCGAGACAAGAAATGGGTCCATGCTGACACTCAGGGCTTGGGGTAGTCCGGATCATCGCGGACCACGTCGGGCACGCCGATCTCGCTGCCGCCGTAGTCGATGCCGCCGAGCCCCTCACGGGTCCAGCGGTAGTACTGGAACCACTCGTCGTCGGTGTCACCCTTGTAGTGCAGCGGGAATGTGTCCAAGGGGACGTACGCCTGCCTCCAGAGATCGTCGGGGTCGTTGGGGTTCCAGCCGGGGTTTGCTTCCCCGGAGATTTCGGACCGCACCGAACCGTCGAAGAAGAGCAGGTTGCACTTGGCTTCGGGGTACATCCACGCGATGCCGGCGCTGTCGGTGAACCGGTCATGCTCCTCGAACATGTGAACCTTGCCCGACGGGAACGAGACCTGCCCGTACCGCCGGTTGCCAAGGGGCGCCGCGTTCGTGCCGCTCCCACCGAAGAACAGGTGCGGCGTGTCGGCGGACGGGTACACGGTGGGCAGGCGGTTGCCGGACCACGCCGCCGGGACCACCTGGTACGTCGAGGCGAAGGCCCACCGCTGCTTCATCGCGGGGTTGTCCCAATCACCATTGCCGTCGTCGTACAACGCGGGGTCCGGGTTGCCGTCGGCGTAGGGGACAATCGAGAGATCGAGCGGGTTCTCCTGCCACTGGATCAGGTCCCGGTGGAACGGCGACGCCGCGATCGGCTCGGGCTGGGCGCTGGTCAGGTAGTCGAAAAGCACGCAGTGGCTGAACCGGCGGTGCACCAGGCGGAACGTCCAGTTCCGGATCTTGCCCGTGCCCGTCACGCCAGTGTCCGGGTTGTCGATCCGCCCGGTCAGGCGGCGGAGGATGTCCGTGTTCTGCGCCGCGGCGGCGTCGCTGTCTTCGTTGTACGTGGTCGGCGCTGCAACACCCGCGACCTGGTACGAGGGACCGGCCCGCCACGAGTACGAGAAGATGCGGTCGTTGAAGTCGGCGGCGTAGTTGTTCGAGCTCTGGCCCAGCGAACGCATGTTCGACTGGCTCAGCACGTTCCGTGCTGAGGCCCGCGCTTTACCCAGCGCCGGCAGCAGGATCCCGATGAGCAACGCGATGATCGCGATCACCACCAGCAGCTCAATCAGTGTGAATGCCTTCCGTGTCGTCACGATTGCCTCCGATCCCCCACGCGCCGAGTGTGTGCGCCCGAGCCTTTCGCGGCTGGGCGGGTGCGTCGGTGCCCGGATCGAGGGCTCCGCCGTCGCCCTCCATACGGCCCTCACGCCGCCTGGATCCCTTTTGTTGGGGCCAGATCACGATTTCCTTGCGCTCAGGCGGGCCCAACCGGACTCGGCCTCTGCGCGACGCATTAAGATATTACATACCAAGTGTTTAGCGGCAACCGCACCAACAGGTAGCCGGCCACGGGCCCGCGAAATCCGCACGATCACGACAGCCCGCACGCCCCTTCAATGGGCGTTTGAGTGCACGAAACCGCGGAACGCAGTCAGGAACAAGATGCGAACATCAAGCCAGAGCGACCAGTTCCGGATGTAGAAGAGGTCGTACTGGAGTCGCTTGCGCAGGCTCGTGTCGCCGCGAAGCCCGTTGACCTGGGCCCACCCGGTGATGCCCGCCTTAACGTGCTGACGGAGCATGTACCCGCGCCAGTCGTCGCGGAAGCGTTCGATGAGCTCGGGGCGCTCGGGGCGCGGGCCGACCAGCGACATGTCGCCGCGGAGGACGTTGATGAGCTGGGGCAGCTCGTCGAGGCTTGTGCGCCGGAGGAACCCGCCGAAGCGGGTCACACGCGGGTCGTCGCGCTGCGTCCAGGTCGCGGGCGACTGCTCGTCGTGGACGTGGGCCATGGTTCGGAACTTGTAGATCTTGAATACCTCGCCGCCGAGGCTGACGCGTTTTTGCTTGAAGATCACCGGGCCCGGGCCGCTCAGGCGCACCCCCACCGCGACCACGAGCATCACGGGCCCGAAGAGGACCAGCGCGAGCAACGCCCCGGCCATGTCGGCCAGCCGCTTGGTGAACCCGCCGAGCCCATAGAGCGGGCACTCGCGGTAGCTCAGGATGGGCATGCCCTCGAGCTCGGAGACCTGCATGCTCTGGGGGAGGTACCGCGGATGGACATCGGGCACGATGCGCACGTCCACGGCGAACCGCTCAAGCCGGCGCAGCAACTCGGGCATCCGCCCCGCGAGCGGGCTGGGCAGGGCGAGGTAGATCGCATCGACGGGGTTGTGCTCGAGCGTGTGTTCGAGTTCCTCGAGCCCGCTGTGCACGGGGGCGCCGATGCACGTCTCGCGGCGGGACTTGGGGTGGTGCGATACGAAATACGCGACCTTGAGCCCCGTCCACGAGTTGCGGCTGAGCGTGCGTGCGGTGATCTGCCCGAGCCTGCCCACGCCGACGATCGCGACGTAGCGGAGGTTGCGCCCGCGCCGGCGCATGCCCCGCAGGGCCAGCCGGAAGAGCATCCGCTGCGACCCAAGCAAGACGGGCAACGCCATGGCGAAGACCGCGAGTTGGAACCGGGCGGGGTCCGAAACCAGCCGCCACCCGGTGTACTTGGGGCCCTGGTAGTTGGCGAGCGCCTCGGTCAGGAACCCGGACCCGACGGCCCAGAGCGCGACGACGATCGTGGCGAACGAGACGACCGACCCCTTGAGCACCTGCCCCTGCTCGGACCACAAGCTCCGGTCTCGGCGCGGGCGGTAGAGCCCGAGGAACGTAAGCGTCGCGATCACGATGGGGACGGCGAACAGCACGAGCGGGCCCTTGAAGAACCCCTCCCAGCTGTGCGGCAGGGGTTCGCCCGTCCACCACAGCCGCGCCGCCCAAGCGCCGTAGCACGCGGCGGCGACCGCGGCGACATCGGCGAGCCCGAGCAGCACGACGAAGACCTGATGGCGTTGCTTGAGCACCCTCTGTCCGCGCCTGTCCGGCGTCGCTCCCTCATGCCCTTGCGGGCTCCGCCCGCGGGGTGTGCCTCGCCCAACGCGTGGGCCGCGGGGTCATTTCACCCGCCCCCGAACATCGCGTCAAACGCCTCGCCCAACTCTTCATCGTCCGATCGGGGCGTGCCGCTCCCGCTCGCGATGTTCGACCACGTGAAGGTCAGCCCGGGCACGCACGCCCGCTCGCGCCGGG
>BQJQ01000115.1 GCA_021604785.1 Phycisphaeraceae bacterium | reverse complement strand
CGAGCGGGCTGTGGTCGATGCCTTCGAGCCACACGTCGGGGGCGGTGGTGCTGGCGGTGTTCTTGGGGGTGGTGTACCCGAGGGTGAGGCCGTTGGTGGTGGTGCTGGCGGGTGTGGTGATGTGCTCGCGGGTGCTGCTGGGGGCGCACTACCTGGCGGATGTGGTGGCCGGGGCGGGGATCGGATTCTTTTGTGCGCACGCGGCGGTGACGGGGGGCTGGGGGGTGCGGATGTTTGGCGGGCGAGGGGAGCCGAGGGAGGCGTGAGCGGCTAGAGTTGCGACCACTTGGAGAGGTGGCTGAGCGGTTTAAGGCGCACGATTGGAATTCGTGTGGGGGAGCAATCCCCTCGGGGGTTCGAATCCCCCCCTCTCCGTTTCAATGGAAAAAGCCGCCCTCGCAGTTTGCAACGGGCGGCTTTTTTGTTGCGCCGAACTGAATTCCGGAGATGAGCTCCAGTTCAAGTCCCAAACGAGATGCCGCAACGCCAGGCCATGAACTCGAGAATGAACAGCGCATTCAAGCTCTGAGATCGCACAGAGGAATGCTTGCGGAGCATCCTCACCTCTCCGTTTCACCCGCAGCGAAACGCCCGGCGACTTGCCAGAAGCCCCGGGCGTGATGCGAGACTAGCCACACCCTGCCAGGAAGCTGCTGACGAAGGCCTCGATGTCGTCGACGTTCAGCACACCGTTCGCGTCGATATCGGCGACGGGATCGCTCGCGAGGAACGAGCCAACAAATGCTTCGATATCGTCAACGTTCAGCACGCCGTTGCCGTCGACGTCGGCAACCCCGCAGCCAGGGGTGACCATGACGCGGACGAACGCCGGCGCGGAGACCGTGTAGTCGCCCACGCCGGTCTCGCTGACATCGACGCGGGTGATGTACTCGAACCGGTCAACCCCCTCGAAGCCCGGGTCGTTCGGTGTGTAGACGAACGTGCCGTCCGGGTTGATCGCAACCGTGCCGTGCGCGGGCCATTGCTCGACCAGATCGGCGGGGTCGCCGAACGCGTCGACGGGGTCGACCACCTCGACCTGGCGGACCGTGAGCCCGCCAGGGGTATCCAGGACCTGGTACGTGTCGTTGTCGAGGACGCTGCGGGTGTGGCCGTCGCGGTAGTCGTCGTAGCGGTCGTCCACGGCGAGGCGTGCCGCGTTGGCTCGCAGGTCCCGGAGCTCTGCGAGCGTCCATGCGCTGATCGGGCTCGTCTGCACGGGCAGGCCGAGCGCCGTCGCCAGCTCGCGTCGGAGCAGATCGGCCCGGGTCTCAAGCGCCGCGTGCGGGAGGGCCCAGAAGTCCATCTCCGGATCGAACGCGGCCGCCGGGTCGTTGTCCGCGAGGGCGGCCTTCTGGAGCATCCCGAAGGCGTGCTCCATGCGGATGCCCGCGTCCACGCTGTCGGCGCCCGGGGCGGTGTCCTGCACCGATCCTCGGAGGGCGGCGCGGACGAAATCGCTCGACTCCAGGATACCGGGCGTGATGACGGAGACGTACGCGTCGAGCAGCGCCTCGGAGTTGTTGAGCGCGAACGCGGCCGAGCCGATGGGCGAGCTCTCGTTGTCGAAGTCGTCCATGATCTCGGTGCGGATCCGGCCGCGCAGGTCGTGGTACCACGCCATGACGTTGTCCTCGCTCACGGCGGGGAGGATCCCGGTCGTCTCGTAGCCCCAGGTGATCCGGACCGTCGAGCCGGCGTAGGCGTAGTACGACCAGGGCCCCTGGTCCTGAGGCGTAAGGGTGACGAGCGAGGTCATCGCTTCCTTGAGACCGCGGTGCGCCCAGATATTGCGCACCATCACCGCCGTGTCGTCGCGGGCGGTAGTGTAGTACGAGGGCGTGTACGGGTTCCAGATCGACGGATCGACAGTGCTCTGGCGCTCGACGATCAGGACGACCTCGCGGAACGCGGTGTGCGCCGGGCTCCCCCCGCCGCGGGTGTCGGTGAGCTCGAACCGGAGGTAGAAGAAGTTTGCGTCATCGTCGAGGTACCAACGGGCGATCGGGCGTGCGTTGCCGTCGGCGTGCTGCTGGAAGGCGACCTCCCGGAGCATCTGCGCTTTCTGGATCTGTTCCGCGCTCAGCCCTGGCGTCGAGTCCGGCACGAAGAACGTGTACCCGTCCACCGCGGTGGAGAACCCGTCTGGGAATTGAAGGTCGGCGACGTCGCTGCTCGACGGATCCCACTGTGCCTCGACCTTGTCGAGCCGATACGGCACGGGATGGCTCCACGGGTCGATGTACGCGTCCGCGGGCCAGAGGTTAAGGTACGGCGCCGCGTCTGGCGCGACCACGCCGACGAGCTGGTTCTCCAGCTCATCGCGTACGCGCTGGTCGATCGCCTCGCCCAGCAGGAGCACCGAGTCCTGGTAGTCGGTCATGAGCCGGGCGTAGAGCGCTGACTCCTCGATGACGTTGTCGTCATCGTCGCGCAGGCCGTGGTCTCCGGGGACGCGGTTCGCCGCGGCGAAGTCGAGCAATGACTGCCCGCGCAGGATCGCCAGATCGATCGCCGTGGTCTCGGTCGGGAAGCGGTCGGCGGCGAACCAGGGGGTGAAGCGTGCGAGTTCGGTCACCGCCGCGCTGCCGTGCGCCCAAGGCTCGACGGCGCCGATGTCCTCGATCCCCGAGGAGGACCCGTTGAAGAACGGGGCGAGGGCCGCGAGCTCGAGGATGTTGTTGGAAACGGCGCCGTCGCCGATCGCAGTATCCGCGTTGAACGGGTCGAACGGGAAGTCGGCGGACCCCGCGAAGAAGCTCAGGCGGGACGTGTTATTCGTGAAGGAGAAGAACTCCGCCTGAGAGCCGTCGTAGCCCGCGCCGAGGATGCCGCCCGAGAGGAGCGGGAGCCGGCCCTCCGACGCTTCGAGCAGCGACGAGTCCACCTGCGCAGCAAAATCGGCGTACTCCTGGTCCTGCGTCGCGAGCGTGAACGTGTTCTCGAACCGGCGCAGGGCGGCGTTCTGTTCGAGGATCAGGAAGATCGCCTCGTCCACGCGTGACTCGATGTCGCCGAGCCCGTCGATGACCCGGTCGAACTCGCTCGTCATGGTGACGTAGATCGCGGCGAGCTTGCTGTCCACCGCGTCGAACCGCTTGTTGAGCTGGTTCTGGACGCTCTGGAGCTGGGAGCGGACCGCGAGCACCTGCTCATGGATGTCGTCGTTCGAGACCGGCGCCGTCTCGGAGCCCTCGGCGGCACCGAACATCTTGAAGACGATGTCGCTGAACCCGCCCAGCGTCGAGGAAAAGTTCCCGGACTGCGTCCCATACAAGATACTGGTCGTCGCAAAGCCGATCTCCAGGCCCGTCCGGATGTTCGCCCAGTGCTTGTTCGCGCCGACGGCGGCGGAACCGAAGTTGAGCTGTGTCGCGACGTAGGACGCCGCGGTGTTGTTGTCGAACAGCAGCGACGCGTTCGCGAGCATCGCGGCCCGCTGGCGAGAGTCAATACGGAGGTTGGCGATGCGCTGCTGCTCGATGAAGTCGCGCTGCGCGGGCGTCAGCGCGAGGCTCTGCTCGAGGGTGATGGCGTCGGGGAGGTTCGAGAGCAGGTCGAACTCGGTGATGTCGAGCGTCTCGTAGACCGCCTCGCGGAGGGCCTGCTGGATGCTGTTTGCGACGACGGTGTCCCGCGGGTCGCCGCCGACGCCCGAGACCGGGTCGTACGGGTCGTTCATCTCGCTGACGAAGTCGGCGTACGACGGCAGGGCGTCGATCGCCGCGTTGATGTCTTCGAACTCCGACCACTGGGCCCCGATCGCGCCGAGCGGGTACCCCTCGTGGCACAGGAACTGGAAGATTTTCTGCGGGATTCCCGGATCGACCTGGACGCCCAGCGGCGTCTGCCCCATGAACGCGCGGACGAGCATGAGCCCAACGTCGGCGTTGGTCCCGATGTTGTACGCCGAGAGCGCCCCGAGGGCCCTCGTCCGGGTTTCAAGCGTGTCGAAGTTATTGTACCCGGGGACGGTGATGCCGATCAGCTCGAGGGCCCGCTCGCCGACGGCGGTGTCGAACCCGGTCATGAGGATCGCGTACGTGCCCGCGCCGGGCTGCGCGCCCGGGTCGAGCGGGTGCGGGCCGGTGACGACCCGGCTGAACCGCAACGCGGTGATGAGGTTCTCGGGCACCGTCAGCCCGGGGTCCGAGGGGTGCATTGACGCCAGTTCTTCGTCGATAGCTTCGAGGTAGAGGCCGGCCTCGAACGCCGTCGCGCTCGGGTTCCGCTCGAGGAACGCCATGGTGGAGGCGAGCGTGGCGAGCGTCCGCGGCTGCGCGACCAGATCGTCCGCAGACCCGCACGCCGGCAAGAACGGGAACTCATCGAACCCGACCAGATAGAGCTCGCGGACGTACTCCGCGGTCCGCACCGCGTCCTTGAACCGGTCGTATGACGCCTCGTCGGTGATGCCGAACCCCGTGGGCTGCGCCTGGGCGGGCGTGGTGGCGAGAAACCCCGAGATCGCGGCGATCCCGAGGAGCACCAAGCGGCTGTGGGTGATGGCTGTCAACATGGGCGGTCCCTTCGCGGTAGATGGCGATGAGGGGTACGGAAACCCCCTCCAAACACACCTGCGAAGCCCGCGCGAGCTCCCCCAACCTCCGGGGCGCGAAATTTCGAGTGATCCGCGAGTTCCAGCGGGGCCCCGGGTGCTGGTACGCTCCCGATTTCTTCGGCAACTCCAGCATCAGCCCGACCCGGCCATGAACAACGCCAAACACAATCCAGATCTGCCGGACGGGACGGCATCGCTGATGGCCCTCGTCTACGACGAGCTGCGTGAAGTCGCGAACGCGTACATGCATCGCGAGCGGGCCGACCATACGTTGCAGCCGACCGCGCTTGTGAACGAGGCCTATGTCAAGCTCGCCCGCTCGCCCGCGGGGGGGACGATGTCGCGAGCGAAGCTCCTGGGCATCGCCGCCCGGGCGATGCGACAGGTCCTCGTCGATCACGCCCGCGGGCACAACGCGGACAAGCGTGGCGGCAACTGGGAACGCGTCACGCTGTCCGGGCTCGGGACCGCTTCTGACGGCGCGGACCCGGTCGATGTGCTTGCGTTGGACGCCGCGCTCACCGGGCTCGCCGAGCAAGATGACCGTCTCGCGGCGGTCGTGGAGCTTCGTTTCTTTGGTGGGCTGACGATCGACACCACCGCCGAGGTTCTCGGGGTGTCGCACACGACCGTCGAGAAGGACTGGGCATTCGCGCGGGCCTGGCTGCGACGGGAGCTTGAGGGGACCGGGTCTTGACGGGCAACAACCGCCTGGGACGGGTGCGCGCGCTCTTCGCCGAAGCAAGCGGGCTCGACCCAGCAGCCCGGGATGCGTTCCTGTCGGATCGGTGCGCGGGTGACCGGGAGCTCCGAAAAGAGGTCGAGTCGCTGCTCGAGCACGGCGGTGATTGGGCCCCGCTCGGCACCGCGCCGCATCTTGGTGATGCCGAGTCGGTCGTAGACCGTGTGGTCGACGGGGTCACCGACGAACACGTCGGGACGAGCGTCGGCGGCTACGCGCTGCGTGAGATGCTCGGCGAGGGCGGCATGGGGACCGTCTATCTCGCCGACCAACTCGAGCCGGTCGCGCGAGAAGTCGCGCTCAAGATCATCAAGAAGGGGATGGACACGCACCAGATCGTGATGCGGTTCGAGCGTGAGCGCCAGGCCCTGGCGATGATGGACCACCCGGGCATCGCCCGGGTCTACGGCGCCGGCTCGACCCCGGCCGGGCGCCCGTACTTCGCGATGGAGCTCGTGCGCGGCGCGGCGATCACACGGTACTGCGACACGAAGAGACTGACGATCCCCACCCGCCTCAAGCTCTTCGCGGCGTTGTGCGACGCGGTCCAGCACGCCCACCAGAAGGGCGTGATCCACCGCGATCTCAAGCCGTCGAACGTGCTCGTTTCAGACGCCGCGGGCGTGCCCGTGCCCAAGGTCATCGATTTCGGGATCGCCAAAGCCGCGGGCGATGCGTTCCCGGCTGGGTCGATGCACACGGCGCACGGGCAGATGCTGGGTACGCCGGAGTACATGTCGCCCGAGCAAACCGACGCATCGGGCCTGGGCATCGACACCCGGACTGACATCTACTCCCTTGGCGTGATCCTGTACGAGCTGCTCACCGGAAGGGTGCCCTTCGAGCAGAGGGGCGATGGCGGCCGCCCGTTCGGACAGTTGATCGAAGACATCTGCGAGATCCCGGCGCCGAGACCCAGCACGCGTGTCGGAGACGACGCCGAGGCCGCAGATGCTCGGGGGCAAACCACCGGGCCGCTGCGGCGCACCCTCAGAGGCGACCTCGACTGGATCGTGCTCAAGGCGCTCAACAAGCGTCCCGAGGATCGGTACTCATCCGCCGATCTGCTGGCGCGTGACGTCCGTGCGTTTCTCGATGACCGCCCGGTGCTCGCGAGCCCGCCGAGCGTCGCATCCTCGCTTATCAAGTTCGCGCGCCGGAACAGGGCGCTCGTAGCAGCCAGTATCGCCATCGGGCTCTCGATCGCGGGCGGCACACTCGCAATCGGGTACGGCTTGATGATCGCACGCGAGCAGCGGGATGTCGCGCAGCTCGAAGCCAAGACCGCCCATGACACCAGCGAGTTTCTGACGAACATGCTCGCGAGCATCGACCCGGATGCAGCGCAAGGCGAGACCGTAACCGTCGAGCAGGTGCTGCTCGATGCGACCCGCCGGCTCGAACGCGGCGAGCTCTCGTCCCAGCCGGGCGTACAGGCACGGCTGCGTTCGGTCATGGGGCGCTGCTGCGGCGCGATCGGGCAGTACGACGAAGCCCTGACCCAGCTGCGCGAGGCGCTCGCGCTCACCCGCCGGGTTCACGGCGAGCAGAGCATCGAGTCGGCCGTCGCGTTGGAATGGCTCGCGAGCGTCCAAACCGCCGCGGGCCTCTACGAACCGGCAGAAGCAAACTTCGAGGAAGCCATCACGATCCGCCGCGGGCTTGGCTCCTCGACGCTCCCGATCGAGGGCGCCGAGACGCTCGGGGCGGTCTATCACTGGACGGGGCGGTACGAGGAAGCAGAGCGGTTCTTCCGCGAAACACTCGACGAGTTGAAGGACACCGACCCCGCGACCGACTCCCGCGTCGGGGACATGCTCAGCCAGCTCGGCTCACAGCTTGAGATCCTTGGACGCCATGAAGAATCGATACGTTCGCACCGCGGTGCGATCGAAGCACACCGAGCCGCATTCGGCGAAACCCACACCGCGGTCGCCGCGAGCCTTAACAATCTCGCGAACACATACGAAGCCATGGGTGATTACGCCGAAGCACGAAAGGCCCACGAAGAGAGTCTCGCAATCAAGAGGATTCTCCTCCGGCCGGATCACCCCGACATCGGGGCCAGCCTCAGCAACCTGGGTCTCGTGCTGATCCGCGAGGGAGATCCGATCGCCGCCGAGACTATGCTCCGAGATGCGATCAAGATCCGCACCTCGGAGTTGGGACCCTCTCACGCTGCTACAGGTATTGCGTACCTGAATCTAGGCCTCGCCCTCCGCGATCAGGAGCGATATCAGGAAGCGTTCGAGGCGTTCACTACGGCGATCTCCATCGCGGACCAGGCGGTCGGCCCTGACCACCTCATGCACATCGCGTTCCGGATTCACCTCGGGTACTGCCTCGTGAAGATGGATCGGTACGACGAAGCGGAGCCGGTGCTCCTGCAATCGCATCAATCTATCGTGGAGATCTTGAGCCCGAATCACCGCCGCGCAAAGGATGCAAGACGCTACCTCGTGGAACTCTACGAGGCTTGGGGCCAACCCGGAGAAGCCGAGCGATGGCGCACATTTGATGCCGAGTAGCATCACCCTATCCCACAGAACTCGATCGGTTCTGGGGCTCGCTTGGGGATTTGATCAATAAGGATCTGGGATGACGAGGAAGCGCTCATCCGCGAAGCAGGTTCTCTACAAACTATCGCAGTCGGCAGGAAAGCGACAGTATTACACCCCCGCTTCGTCCTGAATTCCAAGATGAGTTCCAAAGGTGTGCATCGAGATCGGCTCAACTCGGCAACAACCGGATAGAACAAGGACAGCTGAAACAGGCCACATGAATCACCAACGCCAACTCTGATCAATGAGGCAGATTCACTCGACAAGTTACCGAGAATCCCCCCTCTCCGTTGAATTTGACTTCGGCGAGCCCTGGAAACACGGGGTGGCGGGGTCCTCCGCTCTAACTGGATGCACGCGGTGATAACGCTCGCCGCTGCCTGATTTGTTGCGGCTCTGCAGCGACATCGACACTTGTGCGCATGAATGGGAACCACCCCTCAAATACATGTGGAATGGCGAACCAACCGAAGGCTCCGTTCTGTCCCTGGAGCGAATCGGTGGTGGGCCGCTGGTGTACGGAGCCGTGGCTGCTTTGCGGCCCCCACCGGCTCGGCTCGGTGTTCGAAATCGCGGTGAGAATTTCCCTCCGGTCGGACGATGCAGGTGTTGACGCCCGCACAGACCCGGGCGATCGCGGCTTCTGGGCCTGTCTCTCGGGGGACTCGGCAAGATCACGTGCCGGGATTATGATGATTGATTGCATGAACGGCACGTAGCCGGCCGAGTCGATGCACCCACGGGTTGCTGGGTCCTTTCAGCTCTTCCAGTCTCTGGTGTGCATCTTGCAAACGCAGAGCGGCACCGTCGACCGCGTGAGGGGTCCCCGATCTGCAGGCGGCTTCCATGCCGCGCGCATAGATGGATCGCCAGTCACTTGCTCCAAACTTTTGTTCGTAGTGTTGCCGAGCCGAGGCGATGAGGTTTTCTGCTTCGTCCAGATCGCCGGCGCTCAGGAGGAGGCTTCCCGCGGCCAGTTCAGCTTCGGCAATCTCCGACCGGATCGCCCCGTTGGACCTGCGGATGAGCAACCCCTCGTGTGCCAAGCGGGTGGCGTCCGGGGGAGGATCGTCTCCGAGCTGGCAGGTGTTCGCAAACGTGACAAGAGAATTTGCATAGTACTTGTGCTGCGGCCCGTACAGTTCTCGACGGAACGCGACCGATCGGCGCAGGCACTCTTCGGCGCCTTCGAGGCA
>BQJQ01000114.1 GCA_021604785.1 Phycisphaeraceae bacterium | reverse complement strand
CCCAGCTCCTTGCAGAGCGTGAGGCACGCGTAGAGGTGCTCGAGCTGCCCGTGCACACCCGCGTCAGACCCGATGCCCATGAGGTGGACGCTGGTGCCCGCGCTGACAGCCGCCTTGATCGCGCCCGCGATCGGCTCGTTGTCCGCCAGCCCCGCCCGGCACGCCTTGGTGATGCGGACGGCGTCCTGATCGACGATCCGCCCGGCCCCGATGTTCTGGTGCCCGACCTCAGAATTGCCCATGGTCGAGTCGGTGAGCCCGACGTCCTCGCCGCTGGTCTTGATGAGCGTCCAGGACCAGTCGCGCATGAGCGCGTCGGCGACGGGCGTAGCGGCGATCTTGACCGCGTTGAACGCGTCGTGCTCGGGGTTGGGGTTCGTGCCCCAGCCGTCGCGGATGATGAGGACGAAGGGGGTGTTGGTGGGCATCGTGGTTCCTGTGTGAACGGATCGGATTCACCGCAGAGTGCGCAGAGGGCCGCGGAGAGAGCCCATTGTTTCTTCCTCCACGGCCCTCCGCGTCCTCCGGGTGAGAAATCAGGAGCGCAGGCCTCAGCTCACCCTCGCCAGCACCGCGTCCCAGTCCATCGCATCGCCCGGCTCGCGGGCCTCGGAGAAGGTGACGGTTCCCTTCCCGTCATCGCTCTGCCCGATCACGACGGTCCCCCGGTTCGCGACGTTCATGTCCGCCCAGTACAGCCCGTAATCCTTGCACACCGTCCGGTGCAGGTCGGCGAGCAGCGTGCTCTTGATGCCCTCAGCGTCCGCCCACGCCTTGAGAGCCGCGAACGAGTCGCAGGAGATGCCCACGACGGTCGCGCCCTTGGCGGTCCAGTCGCCCATGTCCTTGGTGATGCAGGCCATCTCGGTGCCGCAGACGCCCGTGAAGGCGAACGGGAAGAAGCAGAGCACCACATCGCCCTTCTTGACGTGCTCGCTCAGCGTCCACTCGTCGCGGTTCTGGTCGGGGAGCGTGAAATCTGGGGCTGTGGTGCCCGTCGCGATGGGGGTCGGCATGGCGGATGTCCTCGGAATGCGGTGAAAATCGGGGACGCGGCGCGGCGGCCCACGACCGCGTATCCTACGAAGTCACCAGGCATGGAGGCCCGCGTGGGAGAGAAGACACTCGATCAACGTTTCGCCGAGGTCCGCCAGCGGGCGGACGAAGCGCTCGCCCGGTCCGGGCGGGCCGGGTCGCCGCTCTATCTGGTCGCGGTGACCAAGTACGCCGAGCCCGACGACATCCGCCACCTCATCGAGCAGGGGCACCGCGACTTCGGCGAGAGCCGCGTCCAGCAGCTCGTCCAGCGGGCCTCGGTCATCAACGAGTGGTTCGAGCGGATCAAGATGCTCCCCGAGACGGTCTCCAAGTCCGACCGGATCGAGGCGGCCAAGCTCGCCGGGCTCGCCAGCTCGGGCAAGACCATCGACGTCGATCAGCCCGTCCGCTGGCACATGATCGGACACCTTCAGCGGAACAAGGCCCGCAAGGTCGCCGAGTTCTGCCGCCTGGTCCACTCGGTGGACTCGCTGCGGCTCATCGAGGAGCTCCAGACGCTTGCCCACCGGCGCGACGAGGTCGTAGACGTGCTGATCCAGGTGAACATCGCCGCTGAGGACCAGAAGACCGGGTGCCCGATCTCCGCCGTCGCGGCTCTTGGCGAGCAGATCGACACGATGGTCCACGTCCGTGTCCGCGGCCTGATGGCGATGGCCCCGCAGACCGACGACGAGGGCGTGATCCGCTCGACGTTCTCCCGCTGCCGCGAGGTCTTCGATGATCTCAAGCGCGAGGGCATCGGCGAGGGCCACTTCAACCTGCTCTCGATGGGCATGTCGGGCGACTACGAGATCGGCATCGAGGAGGGCGCGAACATCGTTCGCGTCGGATCCGCCATCTTCGGCGAACGCCAGCTTGAGCCCGAGCACGCCGCCAGCGTGGACTGAGTGCGTGTTCAGCGTGTTTCGATGATCGCGCGTTCGATCTGTATCTCGGATTGCGAATCGACGGGCTCGCCGTAGGCGACGCCGGGGCGCGTTGGGATCAGCACGACAGAGAAGCCCGTGCCCCGCCCGAGCCCGCGTTGCTCAAGCCGGCTCGCCGTCGCGGTGATGTCGTACTCGATCTCGTCTCCGCCGCCGTGATGATGCTCGTGATCACCCTCGCGATGGGCGCCAAGCGTAAAGAGCGCGAGTTTCCCCACGTAGTGCGGGCCCTCCGGGTTCGGCGGCGTGTCGGGCGGGAGGTCCAGGTACACGTCGTAGGTCGTATCGACCAGACGGTCCGCGGTGAGCCCGCTCAGGCGGAGGACGACGCGCCGCCCAGGGGATTCCTGTGTGAGCTTGAGTATCGAGAGGGGCTCGTCACGCCGCGATTCAAGATTGATTCGGGCCTGCCCACCCCGGAGCCGAACGAGCGGCGCCGCGGCCTCGATGCGGGATCCGTCGGACATCACCCTCTCCTTGTCAAGCAGCCCGATCGAGCTGCCCCCGAAGAATGTGGCCACGTCGGTATCGTAAACATACCCGAGCTCGCTCGTGTCGAGCAGGTCGCCGGCGCGGGGTTCGGAGGGGTCCCCGGCGGTGTCGGAGAACCCGACCATCTTGGTGTTGCCCCAGCCTGTGCCGGCTCCCGGGTTCACACCGCCGTCGTTGGTCCAACGCTGCCAGAGCCGGTCAATCTGCGCGTGATGCAACCAGAAGATCGGGTCCAGAGGGCTGAAGGAGGTCAGCATGTTGCCATTGATGTCGACGTGGACCGGGTTGTGAGGCTGCACCTCAAGGGCCCGCGAGAACCCCTGCCCCTGCGGATCCTTTAGCAGCGACGCGTATTGCATCGCCGCGGAAGGGTCGCACGTCCCGGAGCTCAGCGCGGCGCCAGAGTTGACTGCCGCGTTCCGCGACGGATCGAACAGCACGCTGGCGGGGTCACGGAACGGGGGCGGAAGGCGTCGGGAATCTTCCTCCTGCGATGACGGCGCATACGGCCAGTACGGCAGCGCAAACTGAGGCTCGCCCGTTACCATCCGCACGATCTCTTCGAACCGGTGCAGGTACGCACGGTGCCAGGGCAAGAAGTACGGCGTTCTATGGTGACAGTGGGCATCGTGGATCTTCGCCTGCTCTTCCCACGAGGCGAAGTCGGACCTCGCTTTCATGAGCGTGATCGCCTGCGCGTACGTCGCGAGGTCGTTCGACGCAAGCGGCGAGAGCACGCTGTGGCGCACGGTAACGCTTTGTGAGAGTCGAATGCGCCCCCTCGCAAACGCCGGCATGTTCCCCGATGCGAGGACAACGCCCGCCGCCCCGCATGACCCGAGAAATCCGCGTCGTGTGATCATCGGCGTCCCCCGTTCGGTACGGAGCGATCATAACACTCGTGGCTGGGTGCAGCAAGAATTCATAAGTGTTGGTTTTGGAACAGGCCGGGTCAGACGCGAGCGAGCGAGCCGCCCGTGCGGACGCCGTTCATGATCGACTGCAGGTTGCGCCCCGGGCACGCGGTCGGCGCCAGCTCGCGGTGCGTGACGACGTTGCTGATTCGGACGCCGTAGAGCCCCATGTTCCACGCGAGCAACTGACGGAGCGAGGCCTGCGCCTGCATCGTGGGCGTCGTGCGCTCGAAATTGCCCATGAGCATGATGCCCAGGTTGTGGGGGTTCTGGTTCTTGACGTGCGCGCCCTGCAGGTCGAGCGGCCTGGCCTCCCAGATCCGCCCCGCCGGGTCGATCGAGTAGTGGTACCCGATGTCCGCCCACCCGTGCCCGAGGTGCCCGCGCCGGATGCTCTCGAGCCGTGCGGCACACGCTCCGTAGTCGGTCGAGGGCGCGGGGTGGATGCCGTCGTGGTGGACCGTGATCCGCGAGATCCCGCTCATCCGGTCGGCGAGCCACGTCTTGGGCCCGCCCTTGGCCCACTGGGACCGCAGCTCGACCCGCGGGGCCCCGGCGCTGGGGATCGTCCGCGTCGGATAGCTCGTCCGCGGCACGGGCGACGAACCGCTCGGGTGACGCAGCACCGGATCCGGGGGGATCGGGGCGCCGATTGCCTGCGTTCGCTTCTGCCCGCCGCACCCGGCGAGGGTCGCGAACGCCGCGACGCCCAGCCCGCCTGCGAGCCGGAGCGCGGCGCGGCGCGAGCACGCCTGATCAGGGGCAGCCTCGCCAACCGGGGCACGATCGTGGTGGGGGTGATCTCTCACGTGCAGACTCATCGGCGGGGCGGGCGGCGCAGGTTCAAGATCATATCCGCACACCCCTCCGGGTTGACCACACAATCCCGGGGGGCTATCCCACATGCCCGAAAACACCCGCCGCGTGGACCGCGGCGGGCACCCCGGGACCAACGCCCCTCAGGAGACCCCCAGCGATGAACCGACGATCAGCACCCTGGCTCGGCGCGGCCGCAGCCCTCGCCGGCGCCGCCGGGCTCGCCCAAGCCCAGACCCAGCCCGACGAGGCGGCCCTCGCCCGCGTCGCCGCGGCTCAGGCGGCCTTTGACGCGGCCCAGGCCGAGCTCGACGCCGCCCAGGCCGACCTTGACGCGGCCGAAGCCGCCGCCGCCATCCCCGAGCCCGAGCCCGGGCTCCTCGACAAGTGGGAGGGCACGGTCCAAGCCGGCATCACCGGCACCACGGGCAACTCGGAAAACTTCAACTTCCGACTCGGGCTCAACGCCGAGCGCCTGACCGAGAAGATGGAGACCCGCTTCGACGCGCTCTACCGCTACTCGACCTCCGAGGGCACCGACACGACCAACCGATTCGAGGCCGGGCTCCGCAACGATTGGCTCTTCACGGACTCGCCCTGGCGCATCTTCGCGCAGGGGCGGTACGAGTACGACGAGTTCCAGGACTGGGACCACCGCATCTCGGGCTTCGTCGGCGTCGGGTATGAGTTCATCGACAACGACACCACGACCCTGATCGGTCGGGCCGGTATCGGTGGCAACCAGACCATCGGCGGCGCCGACGAGAGGTTCACCCCCGAGGGCTTGCTGGGGCTGGACTTCACGCACAAGCTCGACGACGCGCAGGAGATCGCGCTGGGCACCGAGGTGCTGCCCTCTCTGGACCCGTTCGGCGAGTACCGCGTGAACAGCTACGCCGACTACACCGTGATGGTGAACCCGGAGAACAACATGTTCCTCAAGGCCGGCGTCAAGCACCGGTGGGATTCGGACCCGGGCGCCGCCAAGCGTTCGGACCTTGATTACTACCTGACGCTCGGGTGGGGCTTCTGATTCCCTCCCTTTCCCCTCTGGGGAAAGGGCCGAGGTGAGGGGTCTTCGACGGACGCGGACCGCGGCCCGTTCGACGCGAATCGAGCGCGCACAAGAAAACCCCCGCCGGGCGCGCCCGGCGGGGGTTTGTCATTGAACCAAACTCAGGCGAAGATCACTTGGCCTTGATGGCGTCGCGGATCTCCATGAGCAGCTTCTCTTCCGCGCTGGGCTCGGGCGCCTTGGCCGGCTCTTCGACCTTCTGCTTCTCGAACTTCTTCTGCGCGCTGTTCATCATCTTGATGACGACGAAGATCGCCAGCGCGATGATGATGAAGTCGATGATGACGCTGATGAGCGCGCCGTAGCCGATGTACGGGGCGCCGGATTCCTTGGCGAGCGCCAGCGACGCGGGGGCGTCGCCCTCGCCGAGCCAGATGAACATGTCGGTGAAGTTGGTGCCCCCGGTAACGAGGCCGACCAGCGGCATGATGATGTCGCCCACGAGTGAGCTGACGATCTTCCCGAACGCGCCGCCGATGACGATGCCGACCGCCATGTCAATGACGTTGCCGCGCATCGCGAACTCTTTGAATTCGCTGATGAAGCCCATATCGTGTCCTTCCGTCTGTGCGGTGAGGTGATGTGGGGTCCGCTCGGCCGAGCGGCCAGCGTGGATACCCCCCCCAAAATTGCTGGAAAAGGATACTAGCGGGCGCCGAGTTGACGGCGACCGCGACCGCACAACAATCGAACCCCCGATTCGAGTGCTTCAGGAGAGACCGAGATGCAGGACACGCCCGCCGCCCCGACCGCGACCGACGCCGCCGAGGTGGTCACGAACAACGAGACGCTCCAGAAGGCGCAAGATGTGCTCTCGCGTGTCATCGAGGGCGACTTCTCCCAGCAGACCTGGATCGACCTCTGGGGCGCCGTCGGGTGGCCCGTCGCCAAGGCGATCTTGCTCATCCTCGCCGTCCTCATGGTCTCGGGGTGGGTCCGTCGGTTCACGACCAGCGCCCTCCGCAAGACCAAGCTCGACGAGACCCTCGCCCGCTTCTTCGGCAACATGGCCCGGTGGTGCGTCATGCTGCTCGGAGTGCTGACGATCCTCAGCACCTTCGGCGTGGAGACGACCAGCTTCGCCGCCGTCATCGCCGCCCTCGGGTTCGCCGTTGGCATGGCGATGAGCGGGATGCTCTCGAACTTCGCCGCGGGCATCATGCTGCTGATCTTCCGCCCGTTCAAGATCGGCGACTACGTCAAAGCCGCGGGCATCGCCGGCACCATCGACGAGATCGGCATCTTCACCACCACCTTCGACACGCTCCAGAAGGCCCGCATCATCATCCCCAACGCCAAGATCTTCGGCGACACCATCGAGAACGTCTCGCACCACCCCGTCCGGCGCATGGACGTCAACCTCGGCACGTCGTACGAGGAGGACGTGGACGAGACCCGCGCCGTGCTGACGCGCGTCGTCAACAATGTCGAAGGGCACGTCTCCGACCCCGAGCCCAAGGTCTACCTCGACTCGCTCGGCGACAACTCGGTGAACTGGCAGCTCCGCGTGTGGGCCAAAGCCGATGACCTGTGGCCGATGCGCGAGCGCCTCATCCGAGATGCCAAGAAGGCGCTTGATGAGGCCAACATCGCGATCCCATACCCGCAGCAGGATGTCCATGTCAACGCGCCCATCACCGTGCGCATGGCCAAGGACTGAACGCACCCACCGGCGTGACCCTCGCAGGTCCGGGCGTTCGCGCCCGGGCCTATTTCATGCGCCGGGTGCATCGCCCGCTTCGGCGCGCACCCCCGCGAGCCACTTCGCCCAGATGCTCAGGACCAGCACCATGTACAGCCGCTGCGAGTGGTCGCGCCCGTGCCACGGGTTGATGGATTTCTCGCCCGCCGCGTCGTGCTCGCGGAGCATCTTGCGCACGAACTCCATGTTGATCTCCACGCCCGCGTCGCCCAGCCCCGGGAACGGGTCGGCCGATTCGAGGTGGTCATAGAGGAGCGTCCGCATGTTGCCGTAGTCGGTGCGGAACCAGTCGCCGACGGGGATCGCAAAGCCCTGCTTTGGACGGTCGACGATGTGGTCGGGGAGGTACTTGCGGGCGACTTGTTTAAGCAGGCCCTTGCGCCCGTGGCGAACGAGATCGGAGAACGGGATCTTCAGACACTCTCGCACGAGTTCGCGCGAGAGGAAAGGGGCCCGTGCCTCGACTGGAACGGCCATCGAAGCCGTATCAGTCTTGCGAAGCAGGTCGTCAGGGAGGTACGACGTGAAGTCATTTTGTGCTGCATCTCGCCCGGACCACGACGGAAAAAACCGCTCAAAGGTCGGCAAAGATATTCGCGTACCGAACGGTCTGCGATGATCGTTCCACAATTCAGGCATGTGAACGGATTCAAAGATGCGGACCAAATCGTCATACCCGCCGTGCCTTGCTGCTCGTCCGAGCCGTGCGAGCTTGGAACTGCGAGATTTCGGGTCGCGTTGATCAAGGAGTGGGCTTGGTATGAACCCAGCCCCGAATCGCATCAATCGGCTCATGTGCGCAACAAGGTACCGCTCGTATCCCGCGAACAGTTCGTCTGCGCCGTCTCCAGTGAGCACGACTTTTGCGTGTTCGCGAGCTGCCTTGAACGCCCAGTACGTCGGAAGCAGAGAGCTATCACCGAACGGCAGCCCGAGTCCACAGATGAGTTGCTCAAGGTCGCTCGCCGGGTTCGCTGCGACGTCAACGATTGTATGGCGGATGCCGAGATGCTCGGCAGTCTCTCTCGCACCAGCAGACTCGTCGTACGTAAGTTCAGGCATCCGGACCGTGATCGCGCACACGGGCGAATCAAGATCGCGCAAGTGCGCTGCGATCATCCCTGAGTCGAGCCCCGCGGAGAGCAGGAGCCCTACGTCCGTGTCCGCCTCAAGGCGCGATTCCACGGCGCGCCGGATCATCGCATCGACCAACTCGTGCGAGGGTGTCGGACCAGTGCGCCCTTCGTACATGAATGGGCCGCAAAGGTGCTGAGCCTCGTTTGATATCGCTTCGACACCAAAGAACGCGTCGTCGACATCCCAATCGATCGGCTTGTACCAAGGTTCGGTGAGCCGGAGCGATTGCACGCCGGCGGGCTCGACTTCCTCATCACACCACCCGGCGGTCCCCGTGCCCGCGCCATGGGTGATCCAAGGCTCAAAGTATCGAGTGTCGATTCCGCCGGGTATTCCTATGAAATCGGGGGGCTCCGCATCGGTTGTCACAATCTGCAGACGGTGCATGCGAGTGATACCAGTGGCTGCCGTTGTGAAGCAGTACGCGTTCCCGCCCACGCACCCCGCGCTGTCATAGAGCGGTTTTTCGCCGGCCCAGTCCCGAGCAGCGGCAAATGAGGGCGTCCTCCGCCCCCACGCGAGCAGCGCGAACATCCCATCGCAGCGCAAGGGGAGTTCTTCGTTCCACGCCCGCCACCCGTGCACCAGCACTTCCGTGTCCGAGTGGTCCGTCTCGAACCGGTGCCCCAGCCCCTCCAACTCTGCGCGCAAATCGCGGTGGTTATAAATGCACCCGTTGAACACCACCGCGACGAGGTCCGGGCATTCGCTCGCGGGGCACAGCTCGTGCGCCAGCTTCGGTGTCTCTCCACGGGCGTACGTCAGGTCCGCCCGCAGCCGCTCCCCGTCGTGCACCATCGGCTGGTGCCCGCCGGCGTGGTCGATGATGCTCAGCCTTCGGTGCACGAACGCGACGTCCACGACAACCCCGTCCGCGCGCACCGCCCGGTCGCGGAACCGCCCCTGCCCGTCCGGCCCGCGGTGCAGGATCGAATCGTCGAGGACGTCGAGCCAGGCCTCGGGGATCGCCTCCAGGGGCGGCGGCGGGGGACCGGCCTCCGGGTCGTGGATCTTCAGGATGC
>BQJQ01000113.1 GCA_021604785.1 Phycisphaeraceae bacterium | reverse complement strand
ACACCGGCTAGCCCTCGCCGAAGCCTTGAAAGGACTGTTGATGGTTACCTGGGACTCCTGGCGTGCCGCAATACTAGCGCGCCCGCCCCAAAGTTGCAAGACCCTAACCGCAATTGCTGCAAGCCCTTGCGCTTGTCAGGGTTGCGATGTGGATAACTGCTGCGCGACGTTTCAGCGTGGCCGTCGATTGTCGTGCCTCCCGCACCGGATATGCGGGCGGCGGTACTACAGCACCCACTTACAAACCAGAAAGGAGGTGGAGCATGGCTAAATGTCCAAAGCCTTGCACGCCGCGCGGACCCAAAGTGGTCCGTGTGAAGCCGCACACGCGGCGCCGGCCCTGCAAGAAGTAGGACTAGGGCTGTAGGGCCCTAGTCCTGAAGGTGTCGGCTGTGGTCGGGGGCGGAAACGCCCCCGGCTCAGCCATCTTCTGACAACCCCGCCGTGGCGGAATTGGCAGACGCACCCGGTTTGGGGCCGGGCGCCCTGGTAAGGCATGTGGGTTCGAACCCCACCGGCGGGATTCCAATGGAGTCGAACATCGATGGATAGTATCGGCCACGACTGGCAACGAGGCAAGAGATCGCGCAATCGATTTCGTCACAGGCGCTTAGGCGGAGACCGCCTCCCGGTACTTCAGCCGCTTTCCGTTCGCCCCCCGGATGGCGGCCACCGTGCGCGCGCCGTCGTCCACGGCCCGGTGGTTGTAGATGAACACGGCCTCGTCGATGTAGCGGTGCAGGTGCTTGGTGCTGACCGCGTGGTGGGTGCCGTTGAGCTTCCGCTTGAACAGCCCGAAGAAGCCCTCGATCGTGTTGGTGGTGACGGCGCCCCTGGCGTACTCGCCGCTGCCGTGGGCAACGGTGTGGTGTTCCGCCGCGCGGATTTCCCACGCGGCCATGGGGTACGCGGTGTGTTCGTCGGTCATCAGCGTCGTCCCCGCGGCGACATGCTGCTTCAGGAATGGTGTGACGTGCTTGCCCGTCACCTTCGGGATGACCTCGGCGCGGACCCGCCCGCCCCGCTCGACCGCCGCGGCGACGATCGTCTTTTGCTTCTTGGACCACTTGCGCCCGTCGCCCCGCTTCTTGCGGTCTGCCGCGCGGGGCTTGCCGCCGATCCGCGTTTCGTCGGCCTCCACGATGCCCGAGAGCTTGGGTGGAGGCGTGTTGGGGTTGTCGGCCATCGCCCAGCGGATGCGGTGCATCAGGAACAGGGCGGACTTGTAGCTGAGCCCGGTCTGGCGCTGAATCTGGAGCGCGCTGACGCCTTTCTTCGAACTGCACGCGGCCCAGAACGCGAAGCACCAATGCCGGAGGGGAATCCGGCTGTCCTCGAACACCGTGCCCGTGCGGACGCTGTATTGCTTCTTGCAGCCCCGGCAGCGCCAGCGGTAGTGGGCCTCGCGCCCGCCCTCGCGGTTCTGCATCTTGTACACGTCGGTATCCCCGCAACGGGGGCAGCACGGCACGTCGTCCCAGCGCTTGCGCTCCAGGAAATCGACCGCGGCGTCCTCGTTCGAGCACGCGATTGGGATCTCCCGAACCACGTCGGACTTGTTCTCGGCGACTTTGCAGGGTTGTTTGCGGGGCATGGTATTATTATACTTGATGAAAACAAAGAGTCAAGAAAAACGACGCACGCTTGTGGGCGTGCGCCGGTCCGGGGGACTAACCCCGGCGTAGTTGTTCAATCTTACAGTTTGATACTCGACTAGTCAATACGTTTCGCTGTACGAAAAGGTTGCCCAAATGGACCAAAAACCCTCTCCAGGGCGCACAATCGCCTACATCGACGGCTTTAATCTCTACTACGGCCTCAAGGGTCGTGGTTGGAAACAGTTCTATTGGATTGATCCTGCCGAGCTTGCACGACAGCTGCTTTCTGGAGGCAGAGAGCTGGTAAACACCAAGTACTTCACTGCGAAGATCAAGCAGCCCGAGGACAAGCGGAAGCGACAAGCCGCGTTCTTGGACGCAGTATCGGCCACTACCGACGCCGAGATCGTCTACGGGAAATTCGCTCGCCGAGATCGCAAGTGTGACCACTGCTCTCGCAAGACGACCCGACACGAAGAGAAAATGACTGATTCGGCTATCGCTGCCCATTTGGTGGCAGACGCGCTCCGCGACGAGTTCGATACAGCGATGCTCATCGGCGGCGACACCGACATTCTCCCCGCGATCAAGATGGTCCGCCGTCATTGCCCAGAAAAGCGCCTTGAGGCGTGGTTCCCGCCGCTGCGAATCAACCAGCATCTTGGACAGTCGTGCCACGACACCGGAAACATCAACGGCAATCACTTAGGCGCAGCCGTGATGCCCGACACCATTGTCACCCCGGATGGCATCAACATCGTCAGGCCGGATCGATGGGCCGGCGCGCCTCCAACGGCTGCATCGGGGGCCTAATTTTCAACAGGTCCACACTTTCCCGAATCTCACCCCTCACCCCGGCCCTCTCCCCAAGGGGAGAGGGGGGGAAACGCGCCTGCCGAGGTGGGCGGCTTGGGGACGCTAGAATGGGGCTCATCTTGATCGCACCGCCGCGGCACCGGGTCGTGGGGGGCTATCCAGGCTGACTCCGGCGCGATCGTTCGCGACGAGGCCGGGCCGAAGGGCGGACAATTTTATGAGCGATGACTACACCGCGGCCGACGGGGCTGCGGACGAGACGGCCCACCAGGGCGGCGGTTCCGACGACAACTCAGGCTCGGGCGAGGGCGGCGGCAAGAAGCGCCGGCGTCGTCGGCGCGGCAAGCGCGGCGGCAGCCGCGAGGGTGCCGAGGGGACCGGGGGCGAGGCGACCGCGACCGAGCGCGCACCGAGTGCTGATCTCGCTGAACGCCTCGGCGAGCGCGAAGAGAAAGAAGAGCACGACGACCGTGGGGATCGCGGCGGGCGCGGCGGCAAGAAGAGCGGCAAGAAACGCTCCCGCCGCCGCAGCGGCGACGACAAGGAGCCCGAGCGCCACCGCAAGGAGAAGTCCACCAACTTCACCGAGGAGAGCTTCGCGGTTGAGAAGACCTTCGCGGACCTCGGGCTCAAGCAGGAGCTGGTGGACGGCTTGACCGACGCGGGGTTCGTGCACCCGACCCACATCCAGGCGCAGCTGGTGCCTTTGACGCTCACGGGCGTGGACGTGCTTGGTCAGGCCAAGACGGGCACGGGCAAGACGCTCGCGTTTGCGTTGCCGATCCTGAGCATGGCCGAGCCGGGCGTGCCGTTCCAGGCGCTGATCCTGGCGCCGACGCGGGAGCTGGCGATCCAGATCCGTCAGGACTTTGACGAGGTCGGCGGGATGCTGGGCGTGTCGTCGGCGGCGGTGTACGGCGGGCAGTCGATCAACGTGCAGGCGGCAAGACTCGCCGAGCGCCCCGAGATCATCGTGGGCACGCCCGGGCGCGTGATGGACATGGTCGGGCGCGGGTACATGACGTTCAACAACGTCCGGTTCGCGGTGCTCGACGAGGTCGACCGGATGTTCGACTTCGGGTTCCGCGACGACATGAAGAAGATCCTGTCGCAGTGCCCGCGCGAGCGGCAGACCGTGTTTGTGAGCGCGACGCTGACCGAGGACATCGAGCGGATGGCCCGCGGGTTCATGCAGAACGCGGAGAAGCTGGTCGTCGCGTCGAGCTCGCTGACGGTGGAGATGGTCGAGCAGGAGTATGTGACGTGCCTGCCCTGGGACAAGAAGCGGATGCTGGCGCACGTGCTGACGCACGAGGACCCGGCGCTGACGCTGGTGTTCTGCCGGATGAAGCGGACGGTGGACTCGCTGGTGCGGTACCTGGACAAGAAGGGCATCGACGCCCACGCGATCCACGGGGACCTGTCGCAGGCGGCGCGGAACAAGGTGATGGAGCGGTTCCGCTCGGGGTCGCTGAGCGTGCTGGTCGCGAGTGATCTGGCGAGCCGGGGCATCGACGTCGAGGGCATCACGCACGTCGTGAACTACGACCTGCCCGATGACCCTGATGTGTATGTGCACCGCATCGGGCGCACCGCCCGGGCCGGGCGCGAGGGCACGGCGTGGAGCCTGGTGACGCCCGAGGAGGGCAAGATCCTGACCGAGATCGAGAACCTGATCAACGCCGAGATCCCGCGCAAGGACTACGCGGACTTCGAGGCGACGGAGCGCCCCGAGGGATGGCGCGACGAGCCCAAGGGCGGCAGGCCGATTTACAAGGTCGAGGGCGTGTCCGAGGACAAGAAGAGCCGGCACGAGGGCACGAGTGTGGACGAAGTGAAGTCGCTCGGCGCCGAGAAGTTGGCCGAGAAATTCCCAGGCGGGATCGTGCCGGGCAAGATGCCCAAGAAGCGCATGGGCGGGCGGACGAAGACCCGCGGCGGGCGCTGATCCACCGACTTGGGCGTCAGTCCGCGTAGCGCTCACGGAACGAGGCTTCGGACTCGGCGCTGCCGGCGAGGACCATCTCCTGGCCCTCCCGGAGCACGGTGTCGGCGGGCGGGTTGGTGACGAGCGTGCCGTCGGCATCGCGGAGGGCGACGATGGTGCACCCCGTGCGCTCGCGCACGCCCGACTCGATGAGCGTCTTGGCGTCGAGCGCGCCGGGCACGGGCGTGCGGAAGACATCGAGGCCCTCGGTGAGCGTCGCGACGCGGTCGCGCCGGATCATGTCGTGGATGCCGACCGAGCCCATCGAGGCGTAGGAGTGCACGAAGTCCGCCCCGGCGCGGTGTAGCGTGTCGATGTTCCGCTCGTGCGTGGCGCGGGTGATGATCTGGATGTCCGGGCGGACGGACCGGCAGTAGATGGTGAGGTAGATGTTGAGCGCGTCGTCGTGGGTGGTGATGATGATCGCCGGGGCGTCGAAGAGCCCGGCGCGCTTGAGGACGTCGGGGTCGCGGGCGTCGCCGACGACGTCGCGCTCGGAGTCCGAGGCGTGCTGGGGGTTCAGGTCGACGAGGCGCCAGTTGACGGCGCGGAGCGTGAGGGCCTCGGCGGCAGCGGACCCGACGCGCCCGCCGCCCAGGATCAGCACGGGCTTGATCGAGACGTTGTAGATCGCGAAGTCCTCGTCGTAGTTCAGCAGCTGCTCGGCGGAGCCCGCGAGCATGAGGACGCTGTGCTCGCCGATGACGGTCTCGGGCGTGGCGTGGTGGAAGACGCCGCGCTCCCAGATGCCGATGACCGAGACGCCCAGATCGCTCAGGCGTGCCTCGCGGAGTGTTTTTCCGGTGATGGGCGTGCGTGCCGCGTTTGCCTCAGCGAAGCGGAGCTCGTCGAGTTGGCCGACGACGTGGGTGATGGCGTCGCCGCCGACCATGCACCTCGCGAGGGCGCGCCCGAGCATGGTGCCCAACTGGAGGACTCGAGTGGCGCCCGCCAGGCGCAGGATCGAAGCGGCCACCGGCCCCGTCGCGGTGGCGGCGATCGGGACCTCGGGCGAGACCTGGCGGACCATGAACGCGACGTTGGTGTTCACCACGTCGTCGTAGGTCGTCGCGACGAGGGCCGCGGCTTGCGTTCGCGCCAGGCGGTAGGTCTCCGGGTCGTCGAGCGCGCCGAACATGACGTTCAGCCCCATGTCGTGCAATCGCGACGCGTCCTCGAAGTCCGGCACCAGCAGCACGTACGGCGATTCGGACCGGTCGAGCTTGCGGATCAGCGCCTCGGTGACGGCGTTGTGGTGCGTGAGGATCACGTGCCCGCGCGTCTCGGCGGGCAGCTGGCGGGGCGTGCGGGCGTTCGCCTGCGCCTCGACCCACGGCGCATAGAAGAACTGAATGATCGTGAACGGCAGCAGGATGAGCAGGAAGATGATCCCGGTGGCGAGCACCACCATGGAGAAGACCTTGCCCAGGTCCGACTGGAAGGTGATGTCGCCGAACCCGAGCGTGGACATGACGGTAAGCGTCCAGTAGAACCCGGTGATCCAGCTGTGGTCGTCGACCTTGCCCGGGTAGAGCCGGTGCTCGTACTCCATGATGTAGTGAAAGACGACGCTGTAGAGCACGATGAGCAGCGCGAGCACGCCGACGAACTTCACGAGCGAGCGGATGTCGCGCTGCGTGCGCCGCTGGTTGAAGAACAGCAGAACGTGGGTGATGCTGGTTTTCATGCGTCGTGGCGCCCTGAGGTCATGCCGGCAGGGTACCCAGCCGGAGCCCGCGGCGGGTGTGCAGCGTGTGCCGCAGCGGCCCCTACGATCGTGATATGACGACCACAACCGCACCGGAACGCCCCATCCCGTTGATCTCAAGCGACCACCCCCGGCGCGAGACCTACCTCCGCTGGGCGATGGAGCTGACCGCGCTGCCAACCGTCGCGGGGCGCGAGGGGCGACCGGCGGCGTGGATCAAGGAGTGGGCCGAGGCCCGCGACGACATCGCCCTCCGCACGGACGAGCACTTCAACATCGAGCTGCGCTTCGCGGGGGTGGACCCGAACGACGCGGACGCCCGCCCGATCTGCTTCACGGCCCACCTGGACCACCCCGCCTTCGTGGTCGCGTCGGTCGGATCGGCGTCGGACCTGCTGCTCGAGTTCCGCGGCGGGGTGATGGCGCCCTACTTCGAAGACGCCCGCATCACCCTGCACGTGGGCGACCGGGCCATCGGCGGGACGCTCACGGGCAAGGTCTACGCCCCCAAGGGCGACAAAGACGCAGGCAACCCGGCCCCGCACCCTGAGGGCACCGGGCCCGCGTCGCCCGAGGGCACGAGTGGGGTCTTCCCCGTCTACGCGTGCGAGCTCGACGAAGCCGGCGGCGCGTCAGCCGGCGATGTCGTGACGTGGGAGCTGCCCGCGCCCGAGATCATCGACGACGAGTTCGGCGGCATTCTTCACACCAACGCGTGCGACGACCTCGCCGCGGCCGCCGCGGCGCTGGCGGCGTTCGAGGAGCTGCGCCTGGCGCGCGCAGCGGGGGCGCCGGTCGGCGACGTCCGCCTGATCTTCACGCGGGCCGAGGAGATCGGGTTCGTCGGCGCCATCGGCGCGTGCAAGGGCGGGCTGATGCCCATGGGCTCGCGGGTCATCGCGCTCGAGAATTCACGCAGTTTCCCGGCGGATTCGCCCATCCACGGCGGCCCGATCGTCCGCGTGGGAGATCGGGTCAGCATCTTCACGCCCGAATTGACGTCGGCGATCTCGGAGGTCGCCAAGTCCATCGCCGGGCAGGACTCGATGCCCCGCGCGACCGAGGGCGCCCCCGGCGCGGGGTGGAAGTGGCAGCGCAAGCTCATGGCCGGCGGCGCGTGCGAGGCGAGCGTCTTCTGCCGCCTGGGGTACACCGCGACGTGCGTGTGTTTGCCTCTGGGCAATTACCACAACATGGCGGACCTGGCGGCGGTCCAGGCGGGGACGAACGAGACCCGCCCGCGCGTCGGGCGCGAGTACATCGGCGTGGACGACTACCTCGGGATGATCGACCTGCTGGCGGCGTGCGGGCTGGGCCTGCCCGAGACGCCGAGCTTCGCCGAGCGCGTCGAGAAGCTGTGGGACGAGCGGAAGTTTGTGCTGGGGGAGGGGTGAAGACAAGACCTCGGCAACGCAGTCCTTGGCAACCAGTGCTCTGGTGGGTGCTCTGCTCGTTAGGGTTATCGCTTTTATTAGCTTGGGGTTGCGCGTGGGCGTTGCATGTCAATCGATACTATGGACTGCACGTACCAGGCCGGGTCATTCTCGATCCCGATCAATGGCTCGTCGGAGTCCCTAATGACTGGCCCGCGCCCAACCGAGCGTATCGACAGCGGGGCTCTTCGATTGGTGTGTACTACATCTATCAGGACCACTACTCGGAAGACGCCAATGGGTACTTCTTGCTAAGCACCAATCGTGCTGGATGGCCGGTACCTTGGTTGCAGTCTGCCGCGGCCGAGGTGTATCACTCAGCGGCACAGCAAGCAGCCGGAAAATCAACTCGAACAAGCATCACGTTGAGCGATCTGGATGCAGGAATCGACTTGGGAAGCTCCGTAGAATGGAGTGGTATGCCCATCCGACCGGTGTTTCCGGCGTTGTGGATCACCTGGGGCGCGTGGTTCGCGATGGTGTTCGGTGTGGTGGGGTTGATCCGCGTTTCGTGGGGAGCGTGGCGCAGACACCGGTGGCGGGCGCGCGGGTGGTGCGTCCACTGCGGGTACAACCTCGGCGGTGTCGTCGACCCCTGCCCGGAGTGCGGGCACGCTTCGGCCTGATCGTCAGTGCCACGCCCCGAGGATCGCGCCGGCGACGCAGAGATACGCGAGCTGGTGCGCCAGGTCGATCGCGCCCGCCGCGATCGGCTTGTGGTGCGCCGCGTTCTGGATGGTGGTTTCGGGCAGCCCGACGCCGAGCCAGAGGATCGCGCCCGCGACGACCCCGGTGACCCAGGTGGACGCCGGGTCCGCGTGCAGGACCGCGGCGAGCACGACCGCCATGATCAGGTACGCGGCGAACATGATGGCGAACGTCCGCCCCTGGTGTTTCTTCATCGCGTCGAGCAGCTCGGTCTTGCCCTCGTACCCGTGCAGGCGGACCCACGCGGTGCCGAAGACGGCCCCGTAGACGATCCCGCCGACCATGAACGCGGCCAGGGCAGCGACCGGGACGGCGAGCCAGTTGACAGCAGCGAGGTCGAACGGCATGGAAACCCCCTTGAGAGCCCGAAAGGGCGTATTGAGTGATCGTTCAACCAAAATAGCCGAGTTGAGCGATCAATCAAGCGGGTCGGCGCAGAATGATGTCGCCGAGGGTCTCGGGGGATCAAGAAATGTCCTCGGGCGCCTGTATCAGGCAGTCTCGGCCGCTTCCCAAAGCCCGACCTGCAGCCCCTCGACGTCCGCGATCCACGCAAAGCGTCCCATGCCGGGCACGTCGGTCGGGGGGACGAGGATCTTGCCGCCGAGCTTCTCGGCCTTGGCGACGGTGTCCTCGAGTTTCTCGCACCCGACGTACATGTTCGTGTAGTGGTGCGGCTCGTGCCCCAGCGCGGTGATGTGCCCCTGGATGCCCTCATCGGTGCCCGTGTGCACCATCGCGGCGGGGGAGTTGTCGTCTTCGTTGATGGTCCAGCCGAAGAGGTCACGGTAGAAGGCGCAGGTCTTGGCGCGGTCCTTGCAGCCGATCTCGAAGTGGACAACGGGGTGGGGCATGGCGTGGTCTCCTCGGGTTGAGATGGGCGCGTCCGTTAGCCGCCGTCGCCGGTCTCCGGGTCGTTGGGCGGCGTCTCGTTCTTCTTGTCGCGTTCGAGCTGGTCGCGGAGGAGCCCGCCGAGCCCGTCGAGGATCTGCTCGGCCGGGTCCTTGCGTTCGGAGGCCGGGGGCTTCCAGCTCGGGTCGATCTTCCACTTGTTGTCAGCACCGATCGTGCCC
>BQJQ01000112.1 GCA_021604785.1 Phycisphaeraceae bacterium | reverse complement strand
CTTCCGCCGGCACCCCCTACCCTCGGTGTTCCGACCCCTCGACCGGAGCACCATTTGTCGCACACCCCGACCGCGCCGCGCGAACGCCTGCCCCTGCCCGACTGCATCGTGCCCGCGAAGATCAACTGGCCGTACGTCATCTCGCTGGGCGGGGTGCACCTGATCGCGCTGCTCGCGGTCCTCCCCTGGCTCTTTAGCTGGACGGGCCTGATCACCGCCGTCGTCGGCGTCTTCTTCTTCGGCCAGGCCATCAACCTCTGCTACCACCGCATCCTGACCCACCGCAGCGCCGTCCTCCCCAAGTGGCTCGAGCACGCCTACGTCGTGCTCGCCCTGTGCTGCCTCCAGGACACCCCGGCCAAGTGGGTCGCCGTCCACCGCTACCACCACCAGCACTCCGACCACCAGGACGACCCGCACACCCCGCTGGTCACCTTCCTCTGGGCGCACTTCGCGTGGCTCTGCGTGAAAAACGAATCCACGCACTCACTCGCCACGCTGCGCAAGTACGCCCCCGACGTGCTCAAAGACCCGTTCTACATGAAGCTCGAGAAGTCGTACACCTGGCTCTGGTTCTTCGTGATCCACGCGGCGCTCTTCGCGTCGGTCGGGTTTGGGATCGGGGCGATCGCGGGCGGTATGGGCGAGGGGCTGCGGATGGGCGCGAGCATGCTGATCTGGGGCGTGTTCGTGCGGATCGTGGCGGTGTGGCACATCACGTGGTCGGTGAACTCGGTGACGCACACGTTCGGGTACAAGAACCACGAGACGGACGATCACTCGCGGAACAACTGGCTCGTGGCGTTGCTGGCGGTGGGCGAGGGGTGGCACAACAACCACCACGCGGACCCGGCGAGCGCCTCCAACCGTCACAAGTGGTGGGAGCTCGACCTGACGTACCTGAACATCTGGATGCTTGAGCGCGTGGGGCTGGCGAAGAAGGTGCGCAGCCCGCGTCACATCCGGCACGCGAAGCGGACCGCGGCGATGGGGTCGACGATCGAGGCGAAGCCGGGCGGTGATGACCAAAACGAAAAGAGCCGGGCCCCGAGGGACCCGGCTCACGATCATGCCGCCTGAATCAGGCGGGTTGGATCAAGAGAGATGCGAGCGGCTGATTACCAGCCGCCGCGGCCGCCGCCGCCGCCACCACCGCCGTAGCCGCCACGACCGCCGCCACCACCACCGGAGCGGGGCTCGCGGGGCTTGGCTTCGTTGACGTTCAGCGTGCGGCCGCCGACTTCCTGGCCGTTGGTCGCGTCGATGGCCTTGCGGGCCGACTCGGCGTCCGCGAACTCAACGAAACCGAAGCCGCGGGGGCGGCCGGTCTCGCGGTCCATGACGATGGTCGCGCTGGTGACTTCACCGTGCTGCGCGAAGAGGTCGCGGAGTTCGGACTCGGAGGTATCGAATGACATGTTTCCGACGTAAAGCTTCATGGCTTTCCTTACTTGTGCCCAGAGAGTGTGAACCGGCAGCTTCTATCAGGGCACGAGTAAGCGTCGGGATCTCGCCGAGCCGCCCCGACATCGGGGCGCGAGCTCGGCTGTGAACGGCGGATTATAGACCGGCTCCACGCCCCGGGCCCCTATAGACCCCGGCCCTGGATCCGGGGGGCTCTGGGCGGGTCCAAGGCGGGCTCTGGGTGGACATGAAAACGGCCCGAGGCGGGGTACCTCGGGCCGAGCGTGTTTGGATGCGAGATTGGGGCGGGAGGCTTACCAGCCGCCGCGGCCACCGCCGCCACCGCCACCGCCACGGCCACCGCCGTAGCCACCACGACCGCCGCCGCCACCGCCGGAGCGGGGCTCGCGGGGCTTGGCTTCGTTGACGTTGAGGGTGCGGCCGCCGAAGTCCTGGCCGTTGGTGGCTTCGATGGCCTTGCGGGCCGACTCGGCGTCTGCGAACTCGACGAAGCCGAAGCCGCGGGGGCGGCCGGTCTCGCGGTCCATGACGATGGTCACACTGGTGACTTCACCGTGCTGCGAGAACAGGTCGCGCAGGTCAGCCTCGGAGGTATCGAACGACATGTTCCCGACGTAAAGCTTCATAGCTTTCCTTACTTGTGCCCAGAGAGTTTGAACCGGCAGCTTCTATGAGGGCACGAGAAAGCGTCGGGATCTCGCCGAGCCGCTCCGACATCGGGGCGTGAGCTGGGCGGTGAACCCGCGATTATAGCCTGATCCGGACTCGGAGAGTCTTCGGGCTACCCCGCCCGGGGCGATGGCGAGACCGGTTCTGGGGCGGGAGGCTCAGGCGAAGACCAGGGCCATGGCAATGGTGAGGGCGAAGAGGAGACCGGTGTAGATGCCGGCGATGATGACGGCGGGGACCCAGTCGACCTAGGCGATGAACTTGCCGCCGACGATGAGGAGGGCGAGGTCCACGCCGAGGGCGTAGAAGCCGATATCGACCTCGGCGACCCGGAGGGCAACCTTAACGAGGGCGGGGAGGACAACGACCAGGACGCCGACGCGGACGGCGACCTCTTCCTTGGCGACGACGCCGGCGATCCAGGCGTACATGAAGCCCAGGACGAGGTAGATCAGCAGCAACAGAAGCATGCGGTGCCCTCCCGGGAGGGAGAATAGCGTCGGCTTCTCTGCTCGGGTCGGGTTTGACGCCCGGGGGCCGAGTGCTCAGACTCGGGCATGGACCTGACCCCAGCGAACACGGCGGCGGTGGAGATGAACGCCGTTCATGTTGGCGACGCGGCGGAGTTGATGAAGCGGCTGCCCGAGGCGAGCATCGATTTCAGCGTGTGGTCGCCGCCGTACTCGGTGGGCAAGGAGTATGAGCGGGGACAGGACCACGCGGCGTGGGAGGCGTTGATCACGGGGGTGCTGCGGGAGCACGCGCGGGTGCTGCGGCCGGGGCGGTTTGTGGCGGTGAACATCGCGGACATCCTGTGCTTCGCGGACGAGGCGATGCCGCGGGTGCAGGCGGAGAACGTTTCGGGGGCGAACCGGCTTTCGATCACGCGGGAGCAGGTGCTCGAAGCGAAGGCGGCGCACCCGGGTCTGAATCGGTATGGGCTGGCTGAGCTGCTGGGCGTGAGCGAGCAGACGATCGACCGGCGGCTGAACCACAACAACATCCGCGGCGGGAAGCCGATGGCGCAGACGCGGGTGAAGCTGGTCGGTTCGATCCTCGAAGCGGCGGCGTACGACGCGGGGCTGTATTTGTACGACCAGCGGGTCTGGGCGAAGGATCCGTGCTGGGCGAACAGCCGGTGGCACAGCAACAGCTACCGGGCGGTGGACGAGTTTGAGCACGTGTTCGTGTTCTGGCGGCCGGGGATCACGAAGGTGGATCGGGGGCGGCTGAGCGCGGACGAGTGGCGGGACTGGGGCTCGCGGGGGATCTGGCAAATCCCTTCGGTGCGGGCGAACGACGACCACGAGGCGAAGTTCCCGATCGAGCTGCCGCGGCGGTTGATCCGGCTGTTCACGGATCCGGGGGACGTGGTGCTCGATCCGTTCCTTGGGAGCGGGACGAGCGCGGTGGCGGCGGTGGAGCTCGGGCGGGGGTACGTCGGGTTTGAGTTGAGCGCGGCGTATGCGGCGCTGGCGCGCGAACGGGTCGCGGCGGTGTCGGTCGGGGCATAAAACAAAGCGGCCCGGGACGATTGCCCCGGGCCGCGCGTGTGCGTTGTTGTGTGCGGGGTGGGTTACCAGCCGCCGCGGCCGCCGCCACCGCCGCCGCCACCACCGCCGTAGCCGCCACCCCCACCGCCGCCGCGGTATCCGCCGCCGCCACCACCGCTGCGGGGCTCGCGTGGGCGGGCCTCGTTGACGTTGAGGGTGCGGCCGCCGACTTCTTGGCCGTTGACGGCTTCGATGGCTTTGCGGGCCGCTTCGGCGTCGGCGAACTCGACGAAGCCGAAGCCGCGGGGGCGTCCGGTTTCGCGGTCCATCACGAGTGTGACGCTGGTGACTTCGCCGTGCTGCCCGAAGAGGTCGCGGAGCTCGGACTCGGTGGCGTCGTACGAGAGATTTCCAACGTAGAGCTTCATCTGCTCTTCCTTCGTCTGCCCGTGAACCTCGATTCGCTACCTCGGCTTCTTACGCGGGCAGAAGAAAGCTTCGGGATCGCCTGAGCCGCGGCCGACTGCCGGGCGCGGTGCTCGTGCCGAACGCGGATGGTACAACGGGGTGGTTCGAAATGCCGCCCCCTTGTTGTGGGGGATTGTTTTCCGGGGTGGTTCAACGCGTGGGGCGCGGGTCGGCCATACTGGTCGCATGCAAGACCCTTCGACTCCTATCGAGACGTCCGCTCCTGCTGCTTCTGGGGGGACGCCCGAGCCGGCGGGTTCGGGCGAGCTACTCGCGCAGATCTACGCGTGGGCCGAGCGGATCTGGTTCCTCGAGCTATTCGAGATCGACGACACGACGGTGAAGGTCAGCACGCTGGTGGTCGCGCTGCTGGTGCTGGTGATTGGGCTGATCATCGCCAAGCGTGTGTCGCGGTATGTGGGCCGGCGTGTGCTGCCGCGGCTGCGCCTGGAGACCGGGCCCGCGGCGGCGGTGCAGTCGATCTTGCACTACGCGATGGTGGTGCTCGTTGCGATGCTGGCGCTGCAGATGGCGGGGATGCCGCTGACGGTGTTCACGATCTTCGGCGGCGCGTTGGCGCTGGGCATCGGCTTCGGGTCGCAGAACATCGTGAACAACTTCATGTCCGGGCTCATCCTCCTGATCGAGCGCCCGATCGCGGTCGGCCAGCTCGTGGAGGTCGAGGGGCTATCGGGCTCGGTTACCAAGATCGGCGCCCGGGCGACGGTCATAACCGGGTACCGGGGCACGGACTACATCGTGCCCAACTCCAAGCTGCTCGAGAACCCGGTGGCCAACTGGAACCTCACCAACCGGCTGGTGCGCAGCGAGGTCGAGGTTGGCGTTGCGTATGGCAGCGAGACCCAGCTCGTGCGCACGCTGATGCTGCAGGCGGTTGAATCGCTGGGCGGCGTGGACACATCGCGCAAGCCGATGGTGTTGTTCCAATCGTTCGGGGATTCGGCGTTGGTGTTTGTGGTGAGCTACTGGACGCAGCCCGCGTCCACGCAGGCGCGGCTGGTGCTCGAGAGTGATTTGCGGTTCGAGATCGACCGGCTGTTCCGTGAAGCGGACGTCGTGATCGCGTTCCCGCAGCAGGACATGCACCTGGACACGCTCAAGCCGCTCGAGGTGCGGGTGATGACCGGGGGGTGAGCCGGCCCGTACACTTGTCGGCCACCAAGGAGGCTCTGCGCATGCACCGGACCATTTCCATGCTGTTTCTCGGGTTACTCGGCGCGGGTGTCGCGGGCTCTTCGCTCGGGTGCTCGTCGACGGGGATCGCGGTGCGCGAGGCGTTCGGGCAGGCGAAGCGCGAGCAGCTGGTCGACCGGGTGCAGGACGCCCGAGACGAGCAGGAAGAAGCGAAGGAGCAGTTCGCGACGACGCTTGAGGAGTTCAAGGCGCTGACCGGGTTTGAGGGCGGGGACCTGGAGGCGACGTACTCGCGGCTGTCTCGCGAGCTTGGGCGGTCCGAGGACCAGGCGGGCGACGTGCGCGCGAAGATCCGGTCGGTCGAGCGGGTGGGCGACGCGTTGTTCCGCGAGTGGACGAGTGAGCTGGACGCGTACGAGAGCGACACGCTGCGGCGGGCGAGCGAGGACCAGCTGCGGGCGACCGAGCGGCGGTACTCGGAGCTGGTCGGGGCGATGCACCGGGCTGAGGACACGATGGAGCCGGTGCTCAGCGCGTTCCGGGATCAGGTGCTGTTCCTGAAGCACAATCTGAACGCGCAGGCGATCGCGTCGCTCGAGACTTCGGTGGGCGAGCTTGAGTCGGACATCGAGCGGTTGATCAATGAGATGGAAGCGTCGATCGCCGAGGCGAATGCCTTCATCGATGCGATGGATTCGTGACCGGCGAGCGCGCCGGCTCCCCAGATGACCCCCTAAGGAGGATGTGATGAAGAAGACAACGATGACCGCGGCGCTGTGCGCGCTGATGGTTGGTGCGGTGCCGGCGATGGCGCAGGGCACCGCCGGTGCGACGACGGCCGCTGCCATGTCGCAGGACGAGCTGACGTTTGAGCTGCTGGAGAAGGGCGAGTCGCCCAGGCGGGAGCTGCGGTACGACCTGAGCGCGCGCACGGAGGTGACCGAGGTTAAGGACTCGACGGACCGGAAGATGACGATGAACGGGCAGCCTGGCCCGGGGAGCATGCTCGAGGAGACCGTCATCGCGACGGTCGAGGTGCGGGCGCCCGAGGGCGGGCTTTCCAAGCTGGTGATCTCGGGCGAGCCCAAGGGGACCGCCGAGGGGTGGCTCGCGAAGGGCGACACGTACATCGCGACGGTGAACGGGTCCGGGCACGTGACCAAGATCGAGGCGCACGGCGGGAGCGGGTCCGAGGGTGACCTCGACAGCATCCGCTCGCTGGCGGTGCGGCTGCCGGACGAGGCGGTCGGCGTCGGGGCGTCGTGGCGCGAGACGCGGATCATCCGCGAGTCTGGCATCCGCGCGGAGATCAGCTACACGCGGACGATCACCGCGATCCGTGGCGACGTGATCGAGATCGAGACGACCGGGTTCGCGGCGCTAACGCACACGGGCGAGCCGCTCGAGGGTGTGCCGCCGACGGTGACGCTTGAGTCGCTCTCGGGCGAGGGCGAGATCACGGGCAAGGCGACGATCGACCTGGCGCACCTGCTGCCGCGGGAGTCGATGGAGTCCGGGGACATCGCGTTGAACATCGCGATGTCGATGGGCGGGGCGCAGGCGATGAAGATCGCGCAGACCGTGGTGGGCAAGAAGACGACCGAGCGGATCGACGCGGCGGGCTGATTACTTCTTGCCGAAGAGCTTTCCAGCGATCCCGGCGGCGGCGTCAATCGCTCCGCCGCCGGCTTTGTCTCCGCCGAGCATGCCCTGGAGTTGATCGAGCATGCCGGCGTTGCCGCCGAGGTCCTTGGCGATGGGGTCGATGACGGCCTCGACGCCGGCTTCGGCTTTCTTGGCGTCGCCGCCGAGGAGCCCACCGAGGGCTTCCATGTTCAGCAGGCCCTTGAGGGTGCTCGTGTCGCCCGAGAGGAGCGAGCTGACATCGAGCTTGCCGCCCTTGAGGAGGTCTTCGACGCGCTCGAGGAGGGAGCCGAGGAAGCCGCCGGCCTGGGCGTCCGAGACGCCGAGCTTGGCGGTGAGGGTGTTGATGAGTTCGTCCTTGGAGCCGCTGAGGAGTTGGTCGAGCACGGGTCTCTCCGGGGTTGTGCCGCGAGGGTGTCCCGCGGGTTGAGATCGTATGGGTCAGGCGGTGAAGGTGCCGGCGTCGCGGTCTTTGACGGGGCCCGGGAATGGCAGTGCGCGACCGTGGGCGACGACGTAGACGCCGGGGGCGAGGGCGCCGGTGGCGAAGATGGACTCGGTGAGGTTCTGCAGGGCGTCGGAGCGCTTCATCTCGAAGGGGCGCATGGCGCCGGTGAGGATGACGGGGACGGCGGGGGTTGGGCCGAGCTCGGCGTGGAGGAGTTCGCCGGTGTCGCAGAGGGTGTCGGTGCCGTGGAGGATGATGACGGCGGCGGTGGGCTCGGCGATGGCGGCGCGGGTGGCGGCGAGGATCTCGGCGCGGTCGGCGTCGGTGAGCTCGAGCGAGTCCTTGTTCATGAGGGGGACGGCGTGGACGGCGGTCCCCTCGAGGCGGAGGAGGCCGAGCATCTCGTGGACCACGGAGGAGCGGTTGTCGAGGACGCCGGAGCGTTCGTCGTAGGTCTTCTCGATGGTGCCGCCGGTGGAGATGAGGGTGATTCGGCGCATGGGGGAGGGTAGACGTGGGCTTGAGTGGGATCAGACGGTGCCGCGGGCTGGGACGGAGCGGAGGCCGGCGGGCTTGTCGATGACGCCGAAGTCTTGGGCGAGGTAGTGGATGGAGAGGGGTGTGTGCACGGAGCGGCGTCGCAGGGGTCAGAGATTTCGTTCGCAGGGCGCCGCCCCCACCTTTTCAGGCCCCTGATATGATACAGGCTAATGAACTGGGCTAGCTCGCCTCACCGAAGATGGAGCGGCGGATGCATCTGACTTGGAACAAGTGCCAGGGCGACGTGTGGTGCCCCTTCTTGACCGTAAATATCGCTCATCCTCACCTCACTGGGATGCATGGGGTTTACATCATCTGGCACGGTGGATCGGCAGCAAGAACTGTGTATGTCGGCCGAGGTCACATTCCTGACCGGATCAGGGCGCATCGTCAGGAGCCCAGAATCACGCAATACAGCAGCCTTGGTATGTACGTGACATGGGCGAGGCTGGCAGCGAATGAACAACCAGCCGTCGAGAGTTTTTTGATACAGAAGCTGCGGCCCTTAGCAAATCAAGTGAATCCCTTGGCAATCCCGGTTGAAGTCAATCTTCCCTGGTAGTTGACCAAAGAGGCGGTGCGAAATGCCCAAGCAGTCAGGGCCTCGCCCAAAGATCGAGTATGTTGAACCGCCGCCGATCAAGTGGTATGGCGTTTCTGGCGATCAACTTCAGAGGATCAAAGAATCGTGCAGTTCCGTTGGCCATGACCTGAGCTTTGCACTCTCGTCAGTTTCGGTTGGAGTTACTCTAATCGTGACTGCCCTCACGATCTCTCAACTGACAAGCGTTCAACAAATTACGTTCTGGGTGCTGGCCGGAATCTGCGGCGTCGTATTTCTATACACCGGCATCCGGTGGCTGCGATCCTGTAATCGAGCGTGTGTCATCATCGAGAGCATCCAGAACGAATCCAACGCGCCCGAGGGCGATGCGGACGCGTAATAGAGTGATTCACTCTATGTGCTTGGTGATATTGATACCGAACTCTGAGCACTTGCCGAGAACGCTGTCCAACTGGCGTTCAAACTTGTAGGTAACCGTGTTACGTAGTGATGTGCGTGGACCACAACGAAGAACCCCCCGCTGACGCGGGGGGCTCGTGTGGGTTGGGTTGGGGGCGGGGGTTAGCCGTTGATCGACGCGACCTTGACGCCGGTGTAGCGCTGGCGGTGGCCGGTCTTGCGGCGGGAGTCCTTCTTGGGGCGGATCTTGTAGATGTAGAGTTTGTCGCCCATGACGACGGGCTCGGTGATCTCGAGGGTGACCGAGGCGCCGGCGACGTAGGGGGTGCCGACCTTGGCGGAGCCGCCGCGGTCGCCGACGACGAGGACCTTGTCGATGTCGATGGTGTCGCCGGGTTTGGACTCGCCGCCGTTGTGCAGGTCGATGATGATCTGCTCGTCGGCGGCGACCATGCGCTGGCCGCCGGACTCTTCGATGATGGCGTAGGCGGTGGAAGCCGCGTCGCTTTTGGCGGCGGTCTTCTTGGCCGTCTTCTTGGCGGCGGGCTTCTTGGTCGTGGACTTCTTGGTGGTGGTCTTTTTGGCGCTGGTCTTCTTGGCCATGGGTGGCGCTCCTGTGCCGCGCGGGGACGGGGCGGGGAAGAGCCCGGCTTGGGGGC
>BQJQ01000111.1 GCA_021604785.1 Phycisphaeraceae bacterium | reverse complement strand
GCCCCGAGCGTATGCCCACGCCCCCCTCGTCGCGCAGTTCTCGCACGCCGATCCGCCCCCCACACCCCGCAAACCACGCCCGGATTCATGCCCCCGGTTTGTGCTGCGTGCCGCGCGGGGGTATCGTCCGGCCTCATGAGGGTGTGTCCAGGAAGGAACGGCCCCCGTGCTGACACCACGGGCAGCCCGGCGCGGTCACGGACGCTCGCGCTGGTGCTTGCAGCGCTCTGCGGCGCCCCGGTCGTCTGCGCGCCCACACAGGCCCTCGCCCAGCCCGCCGCCGCGACCAACGACCCCAACGAGTCACGCCCTATCCGCGCCATCCGCGTGGTCACCCTCGCCGACGACGGCACCGCCCGCGACCTCGAGGAACCCAACCTCGGGCGCGCCCTCAACAACATCCGCTCGTACCCCGGCGCCCCCTACAGGCGCGCCACGGTGGACAACGACATCCGCCGTCTCAACCGCCTGGGCACGTTCTCGTCCGTCGAGAGCGCCGTGCAGCGGCTCGACTCGGGCTCGGTCGATCTCATCTTCACCGTCGCCCCGCGCCCAGTCATTGTTGATGTCCAGGTCTCGGGCAACACCCAGCTCTCCGACCAGGAGATCGCCGGGCAGGTGGACCTGTTCTCGGGCGCCCCGGTGGACCGGTTCCAGGTCGACCGCGCCGCGCGCCGCATCGAAGAGCTCTACCGCGAGAAGGGGTACTACTTCGCCTCGGTCGCGGTCGACGAGCAGGTGCTCGACGAGTCGAACATCGTGCTGTTCACCATCCGCGAGGGCTCGCGCGTCAAGGTCACCGACCAACGCTTCGAGGGCAACAACACCTTCGAGGCGCGCATCCTGCGGCGCGAGCTCGAGACCAAGACCGCGACGCTCCTCCGCCGCGGCCAGCTCGACGACGACAAGCTCGACCAGGACATCGCCGCGATCATCACCTTCTACCGCAACGCCGGCTACCTCGACATCCGCGCCGACCGCCTCATCCAGCCCTCGCCCAACGGCAAGGAAGCCATCGTCACCTACGTCGTCGATGAGGGCCCGCTGTACACGCTCCGCTCGGTCGAGTTCGAGGTCGACAGCGAGACGCCCGTGTACGCCCCCGAGCAGATCGCCGGGCTCATCGAGATCAAGCCGGGCGACGCGTACGGCGTCCGCGCCCTGGAAAACTCGCTCGAAACCATCCGAGACGCCTACGGCACGCTCGGGCACACCGACACCATCGTCACCCGCGTCGAGCGCCGCGACGCCGAGGAGCCCCTCGTGGACCTCGTCATCCGCGTCGCCGAGGGCGAGCGGTACCTCACGGGCGAGGTGGTGGTCGCGGGCAACTACCTGACCAAGCAGAACGTCGTCCGCCGCCACGTTGAGGTCCGCCCCGAGCGCCCGCTGGACACCAACGCGATCGAGGCCTCCGAGCGCCGCCTCCGCCAGACGCGTCTGTTCAACTTCGCGCCCAACGCGACCAAGATCACCCTCCAGCCGCCCGACCCGCTCGAGCCCGACTACCGCGACGTGCTCGTCGAAGTCGAAGAGACCAACACGGGCGAGTTCAACGTCGGCGGCGCCGTCTCGTCCGACGCCGGCGTCGTCGGGCGCATCGCGATCACCCAGCGCAACTTCGACCTCTTCGACACCCCCGACTCGGTCGGCGAGTTCTTCTCCGGCCGCGCCTTCCGCGGCGCGGGCCAGACCTTCAGCATGGAAGTCCTCCCGGGCGACCGCGTCCAGACGTACTCCATCGCCCTGTCCGACCCCTACCTGCTCGAGTCCAACTACTCGGGCAACATCTCCGCCTTCTACCGCGACCGCGACTTCGACGAATTCGACGAGCAGCGCTTCGGCACCCGCTTCGGCGTCGGCCGCCGCTTCGGCACCCGCTGGAACGGCAACCTCTCGTTCCGCGTTGAGTCCATCGAGCTCTCCGACCTCGACCCCGACAGCTCCACCGACATCTTCGCAGTCGCCGACCAGAACGTGCTCTCGAGCGTCACGCTCTCGCTGTCGCGCAACACGCTCGACTCGCCCTACCGCCCAACCCGCGGCGCCACATCGCGCGTCGCCGTCGAGCAGGCCGGCGTCTCGGACTTCACCTACACCAAGTTCGCCGCCTCGCACCGGATCTTCATCCCGCTCCGCGAGGACTACCTGGGCCGCGCCACCGTCTTCTCGATGGGCGCCGAGATGGGCTATGTCCCCCAGGACACCGGCGAGATCCCGACCTACGAACGCTTCTACCTCGGCGGCCAGTCCTTCCGCGGGTTCGACTTCCGCACCGTCTCGCCCAAGGGCATCCGCGCCGACACCCTGGGCCCCTCCGAGGACCCCGTCGGCGGCACCTGGCTCTTCTTCCTCGGCGCCGAGATCAACCAGCCCATCTTCGAAGAACTCTTCTCCGTCGTGGGCTTCGTCGACACCGGCACCGTCACCAATGACCCGGGCTTCGACGACTACCGCGTCTCGGTCGGCTTCGGCTTCCGCTTCTACATCCAGCAGCTCAGCCCGGCCCCCCTCGCCTTCGACTTCGGGTTCCCCGTCCTCAAGCAGGACGACGACGAAACCCGCCTGTTCACCTTCACCGTCGACCTCCCCTTCTGACCCAACCCGGGCCCACGCACGGGCCCAAACCCCGCCCTGGCCCCCAGAACGCGGGAAAAACAAACCGAACACGCGCCGACGCGCGACCCGCGCCCGCGCATCCGTACGATCGACCACACCACAAGGAGGTCAGGTCATGCCCACGAGAAAGCCGTCCACGCTCATCATCGCCGTCCTGTCCGGTGCCGCCGCCTTCGCCGCGCTCTCGGTCGCCTGGACCGCCGGCGCCACCGCCAGCGCCAACCGCCCCCCGGCCCAGCCCACCGCCGTCGCGACCGTCGACCTGGTCGCCGTGCTCGAGGGCCTCTCCGAGAAGGCCGTCCTCGAGCAGCGCCTCGAGCAGTCACTCGCCGACCGCGAGCAGCAGCTCAAGACCGTCGTCGACCAGATCAAGAACGCCCAGGCCGACCTCGAGACCCTCCGCGCCGGCACGCCCGAGTACCGCGAGAAGGTCCGCCAAGTGCTCGAGCTCAACGCCGTCGCCGAGGCCCGCCGCAACATCCTCCAGCGGATCATCGCCTTCGAGAAAGGCGACATGCTCCGCCAGATCCACACCAAGATCTCCGCGACGGTCGAGAAGATCGCCGACCGCGACGGGTACGACATCGTCCTGCTCGACGACTCGGGCTTCCCACTGCCCCCCGAAGCCGCCGACCGCGACATCGAGCGTGCCATCCTGACGCGCACCATCGTCTACCGGTTCCAGAACGTGGACATCACCGAGCAGATCATCAATCAGATGAACGCCGAGTTCGGCGGATGACACCCGCCGGGGCGTTCGATTTCACCGCCGGGCAGGTCGCCGCCCTGCTCGGCGCCGAGCTGGTGGGCAACCCCGACGCCGCCGTGCGCACCGTCGCGCCGGTGACGCCGGGCGCCGACGGTGCGCTCACCTTCATCCGCTCGCCCAAGTACGCCGGCAAGTGGGCCGGCTCGGCCTGCACCACCGCCCTGGTCTCCCGCGGCATCGAGATCCCGGACCACGACCCCGACCGGCGCGCCCTCATCATCGTGGACGACGCCGACATGGCCGTCATCCAGATCCTCCGCCAGGTCACGCCCCCGCTGCACGCCCCGGGCCCGGGCGTCCACCCCACGGCCGTCGTGGACCCGGCCGCCGACATCGCGTCCGACGCGCAGCTCGGCGCGTTCTGCGTCGTCGGCCCCGGCGCCCGCGTCGGCGCCGGCTCGGTCCTCCACCCACATGTCATCCTCGGCGCCCACGCCGTCGTCGGCACGAACACCGCCCTCTACTCGGGCGTCGTCGTGGGAGACCGCTGCGTCGTCTCCGACCGGTGCACGCTCCACTCCAACGTGGTCATCGGCGGCGACGGCTTCGGCTACTACCAGCCCGAACCGGGCGCCGACCACATCAAGGTCCCCCACGCCGGCATCGTCCACCTCGCCGACGACGTCGAGGTCGGCGCCGGCACCTGCATCGACCGCGCCAAGTTCGGCGCCACCCTCATCGGCCGCGGCGTCAAGATCGACAACCTCTGCCAGATCGGGCACGGCGTCACCATCGGCGAACGCACGCTCATATGCGCCCACTGCGGCATCGGCGGCTCGACCACCATCGGGAAAGACGTCGTCCTCGCCGGGCAGGTCGGCGTCTCCGACAACCTCACCATCGGAGAAGGCTCCGTCGTCGGCGCCGGGTCCGGAGTCATCTGCTCGGTCCCCGCGAACGAAAACTGGCTCGGGTATCCCGCGCGAAAGCACTCCATCACCCTCCAGATCTGGGGCACCCAGACTCGTATGCACAAGTTCATGCGCGAGCAGATGGCACGCAACGCCAAGGCCAACGACAGCGCCCAAGACAACGCGAACATCGAAGCGAACGCGCAGAGCAACCCATGAGCCCGCCCCGCCGCACCCTCGCCGCCCCCGCGCGCGTCGAAGGCCTCGGGCTCTTCACAGGATCCCCCTGCGCCGTCACCTTTGAGCCCGCCGACGCGGGCGCCGGGCTCGCCCTCGCGACCGCCGGGTGGAACAACCCCTGCCCCGCGACCATCGCCCACCTCTCCGCAGCACCCGTCCACCCCGTCTTCACGCAGATCCCCGCCCGCTGCCCCTCCGTCGGCCCGCACGACACCCCCCCCATCGCGACCGTCGAGCACGCCCTCGCCGCCCTCGCCGGGCTCGGCATCACCGACGCCACGCTCACCGTCGAAGGCCCCGAGATCCCCATCGACGACGGCTCGGCGCTCGCCTTCGTCGACGCCATCGCCGCCGCCGGCCTGCGCGACCTCAACGGGACCATCGAACCCATCACGCCCACCCAGGCCATCACCGTCGAGCGCGACGGCGCCCGCATCACCATCGAGCCCGCCGACACCGTCAGCTACGAGTACCGGCTCGCGTTCGACGACCCCGCCAACGTCCCGGTCAGCGCACAGTCCGCAGCGTGGTCGGGCGGCCCCGAGGACTTCGCCGCATCCATCGCCCCCGCGCGCACCTTCTCGCTCGCCCGCGAAGCCGCCCAGATGCAGGCCATGGGCTTGTTCACCGCCTTCACCCCCGCGGATCTGCTCGTCATCGACGACGCCGGCAACCCCATCGACAACGCCTGGCGGTTCGACACCGAGCCCGCCCGCCACAAGCTGCTCGACCTCGTCGGCGACCTCGCCCTCGCCGGCGCCCCCATCCGGGCGAAAATCACCGCCGAACGCTCCGGGCACGCCCTGAACCACGAAGCCGCCCGCCGCCTCGCCCAGCTCCTCTGAATCCGGGCCTGAAACGCCCCCGAACGCATGGCGGTACCACGGGCGTAAACCCCGCCGTATCGTCCCTGGGGAGAGGCCCGATGCCCACGCCACGCCCAACCTGCCGAGCCCGCCGCCGCGCCCCCGGTGCCTTCACGCTCATCGAGTTGCTCGTGGTCATCGCGATCATCGCGCTGCTCATCGGCATCCTGCTCCCCGCGCTCGGCCGCGCCCGCGACAGTGCCCGCCGCGTCCAGTGCATGAACAACCTCAAGGCCTTCGGGCTCGCCTTCACCATGTACATGGACCAGGAGTCCGACGGCGTCCTCCCCTACGCCACCGCCGACGCCTCCAACGGCTCGCTCGTCGGCGACGACAACGACCCCTCCCTGCTCACCCTCCTCGGCTCCTACTTCGACGCCCCCGTCCCCACCCTCGACCCCGACTTCGCGACCGACAACGGCTCGACCGAAGACGACGACCGCCGCTACCTCGCCGAGACCCCCTTCGTCTGCCCGGGCGACCGCGGCGTCAACGGCGAACCCCAATGGCGCAAGCTCGGCACCAGCTACGTCTACACCCCCGCCATCACCTTCGCCGTCATCGAATCCTTCCTGAGCACCAACGAGAACCCTGTCACGCCCTCCCGCAACGCCCGCGCCCACACCAACGTCTGGCGCCGCTGGGTCGAGCAGGACAAAGAGCCCGACCTCATCCTCGACGGCAACCTCGTCGGCGAGGTCGACGCCGACAACGGCGAGATCGAAGAAGTCTGGCACCCCGGCGGCCCGAGCAAGGGGCACACGCTCTACATCTCCGACGGCCGCGCGGACTGGGCCATCGCACGCACCCCCGAAGAAACCGGCGAGGTCTCCACCGAGTTCTTCACCGAGATCGCCCGCGAGCTCGGGTACGCGGGGCTCGGCCCATGACCAACCCCACAAACCATCCCGACACGCCCGGCGCCGGCTCCCTGCTCGAAGGGCTCGAGGACGCCCCGCCCTCGGCCCCGCGCCGCCCCACCCTCGCCGAGTGGACCGGCGCCCACGGCTCGGGCTTCGCCGCCTGGTGGCGCGCCGCGTGGGCCTCCCGCGCCTCACGCGTCCTCGTCTGCGCCTCGGCCCTCATGCTCACATCCGCCGGCGCCATGGGCGCCTGGCTCGCCTGGCGCCCCGTCCCCAAGCCCGACTACGACTCGGGGCGCCTCGACACGCTCTTCCACTACACCCTGCTCACCGACGAGTTCAACCGCCTGCCCGTGGACGAACGCATCGCGCTGATCAGCGACCTCGTCTCGCGCGTGGGCGACATGAACTCGAACGACTCGGTCCTGCTCGCCGCCTTTGCCGCCCAGATCTCCGGGCCCGCACGCGACCAGCTCATCGAGAACGCCTCGCGCGTCATGATCGACCTCACCGACCAGGCCGCCGCCGGCTACAACGCCGCCGCCCCGCCCGAGCAACGAACCGCCTACATGGAAGACGCCATCGTCCGCATGGCACGGTCCATGAACGCCATGGCCGGGCAGGGCGGCGACGCGACCGACGAGGAGATCCTCGACGAGGCCCGCGCCCAGGCCGCCCGCGATGCCGCCGCCATCGACTCGGGCAAGGTCTCCGCCGAAGACGTCGGCCAGTTCGCCGGCGTCCTCACCCGCACCATGGGCGCGTCGAGTTCCGCACAGCAAAAGCTCCGCCTCGCCGCTTTCGGCCGCGACATGGCCCGCACGCTCCGTGGTCAGGACATCGAGACCGGCAAGCCCCCGCCCAAGGGGCCGTGACCGAGCCCGGCCCGGCTCACCCCTCGCCCGCGCCGTCCGCCGCGTTCGCGCGCTCGTCGGCGGCCGCCGCTCCGGACTTGTACTCCGTCCGGCACTTCACCTCAAGCTTGCCCTTGTCGTTCGACCGCAGCGCCAGCAGCCGCACCCGCCGCCCGTCGCCCAGCCGGATCTCCGGCTCGTTCGCAAACGGCCGCTCGCCCGCGAAGATCTGAAAGAACGCCTCCGCCTCGGGCAGCCCGCGGAACGCCTCGGGCACAATGTCGTCCGCACGGTGCTCCGCCTCGGCGAGCACCCACGACGCCGGCACGCTCAGCCGCCCCACGTGCACCTGCTTGGCCACCAGCCACAGCGTCCCGTCCTCGCGCAGCTCGGGCACCAGCGTCGCGCTGAAGTACCGCTGTTTGCCCTCCTGCTCCATCCGCGCCCCGACGAGGATGTGCGGGTGCTGAAAACTCACCTGCACCTCCGCCAACTCCTCGGGCCACACGCCGAGCTCATCGGCCCCCTCGCCGGGCTCCGCGTCCTCCGCCGCCTCGAACATCTTGCCCGCCACCCACACGGGCAAACGCACCGCGAGCCACGCGTTCGCGTCCTCCGCCGGCAGCGCCACCCACCACTCCGCGCTGCGGAGCACCTCGCCCGACTCCGTCTCGGTCTGCACCGTGTCCCGCCGAAGGTGCAACTGCGTGAAGATCGCGTTCTCGAGCTCTTTCGCGTCGCTCGCGACCTCGGGGTTGTCCGCAGCGACCGTCTGCCACCACACCGGGGGCGCGTTCATCTGCACCGACATCGCGACCACCGCCACGATCAGCACGATCACCAGCCCCATCGCGCCCCCGACGACCCAGGGCCCGACGCCACGCCACAATCGCGCCGCGCGCACGCCCGCCCCGTCGTCTTCGCCCGCGGCCTGTTCGCTGTCCGTGCGCATCGCCACCAATATAGAACGCCCGGGCCCCCGCGGGCCCGGGCGTCAGAATGATCTCGAACATTCGGCCCAGCCCACAACGGGGCCAACGCCGCCAAACCAAGCCCTGATCAGCGCTTGGAGAACTGGAACCGGCGACGCGCGCCCGGCTGACCGTACTTCTTCCGCTCGACCTTGCGGGCGTCACGCGTCAGATACCCCGCGTCCCGCAGCGCCGCCTCGAACGTCGGGTCGTACCCCACCAGGGCACGCGCGATGCCCAGGCGGATCGCCTGCGCCTGGCCCATATACCCGCCCCCGTGCGCCCGCACGAAGACATCGAGCTTGCCCGCCGTGTCCGTCAGCACCAGCGGCGCCTGCGCGTCCGAGCGGTCGCGCATCTCCGAGAAGTAATCGTCGATGGATTTGAACTTCTTGTTCGTGATCTGCATCTGCAGCTTGCCCTGCCCGTCCTTCGCCGGGCGAAGACGGACCCGCGCCACCGCCGTCTTGCGACGCCCGGTGCCCCACCACCACCCGTGCTTGTCGGCCGGCTTGGCCTCGGGGATCGGGCGGGCCTCGGCGGGTCCCGCGTCCGGCGCCTGCACGTTCGCCCCGGCAAGTTCCGGGTTCGTGATCGTCGTCTCGAAGTTCGACATCGGTTCAAATTCCTCGTGTGCCCGCCCGCATCCACCTGGCAACGTCACGCACGCGCCGGCTTTGGACAGGTTGTGTCTATCTCAAAGCCCACGGATCCGAATCCGTGGGAGATTCGTTCGTTCTTAGACCTTCAACTCAACCGCGTTCACGCCCGCGTGCGGGTGCTCCGTCCCCGCGTACACCTTCATCTTCTTGAGCATCTGACGCCCCAGCCGGCTCTTGGGCAGCATCCGCCGCACGCCCAGCTCGATCAGCCGGTCCGGCTTGCGATCCCGCAGGTCGCCGTACGACTCGAGCTTCTGCCCGCCCGGGTGCCCCGAGTACCGCTTGTCGAACTTCTGCGACGCCTTGTTGCCCGTCAGCCCCACCTTGTCGGCGTTGATGATGATCACGAAGTCGCCCACATCGACGTGCGGCGTGTACTCGGGCAGGTGCTTGCCCATCAGCACCGTCGCCACCGCCGCCGACAGGCGACCCAGCGAGATGCCCTCGGCATCAATAATCCGCCACTCCCGCTGCCGGTCACCGGGCTTGGCGATGTACGTCTGTCGGCGAAGATGCGTCGCGGCCATCGGCCACCTCCGTTGCGCTCGACCGACACGACACCAAAGCCGCACCCGGTCGGGGGTTTCGTCACGCCGCCTGCCGGGCGGGGCGGGCGATCCGAGAGGCTCCAAACCTCACGAACCGCAGAATTTCGACCATTGCCGGCCCTCACTAGGCATCCTCGCCCCGAGAACCGAGCCCCAAAGCGTAGAACCCGCCCCCGCCCGGTCAAGCCCGCTGGCCCCCCTCCCAACAACACGCCGAAGATACGCCGATGCCAGACCCCGCCCACACCCCCTTCCCCGCTGACTCCGCCGCCCCCAGGCCCCCCGCCCGGG
>BQJQ01000110.1 GCA_021604785.1 Phycisphaeraceae bacterium | reverse complement strand
GTATCTGGCGGCGGGCGTGATTTCGGCGCGGGTCTGCTTCGCCGCGGCGCTCGAGGCGAACGGCGGCAGGCTCGATGGGGGCTCGGACGGGCTGGTGACATGGATGCGCGAGCTGGTCTGGCGGGAGTTCTATCGGCACGTGCTGATCGGGTTTCCGCGGGTGTGCCGGGATCAGCCGTTCAAACCCGAGACGCGGTCGATCGCGTGGCGGGACGACCCGGCGGCGTTCGACGCGTGGCGCGATGGGCGGACCGGGTTCCCGATCGTGGACGCGGCGATGCGCCAGCTGCGCGCGACGGGGTGGATGCACAACCGGCTGCGCATGATCGCGGCGATGTTCCTGACCAAGGACCTGCTGCTGGACTGGCGCCTCGGCGAGGCGCACTTCATGGCGTCGCTGGTAGACGCGGACTTCGCGTCCAACAACGGCGGGTGGCAGTGGTCGGCGTCCACCGGCACCGACGCGGCGCCGTATTTTCGTGTGTACAACCCGACGACACAGAGCGAGCGGTTCGACCGGGACGGTGCATTCATCCGCGAATGGGTGCCCGAGCTTGGTGAGTTGGACGCGAAGGCGATCCACGACCCGCCGGCGTTGGTGCGGGAGAGCATCGGGTACCCGCAGCCGATCGTGGACCACAAGGCGGCACGGGTGCGCGCGATCGCGGCGTTCAAGCGGTGACGCATCCGGAACATCACGGGCGGGACGCCCGTGCCACGGGTTCAGTCGTGGCGGAGCGCGACGATGGGGTCGAGCTTGGCGGCCCGCATCGCGGGGTATATGCCGAAGACGATGCCGACGCCCGCGGAGATACCGACCGAGAGGACGACCGACCATGGTGTGACGACGGTGGGCATGTCGGTGGTGGCAGCGATGATCCAGGGGATGAGCACGCCGATGCCCACGCCGACGAGCCCGCCGGTGGTCGAGAGGACGATCGTCTCGATAAGGAACTGCCCGATGATCTGCGCGCGTTTGGCGCCGATGGCGCGGCGGACGCCGATCTCGCGGGTGCGCTCGGTGACCGAGGCGAGCATGATGTTCATGATGCCGATGCCGCCCACGAGCAGGGAGATGCCCGCGATGGACCCGAGGACGGCGTTGAAGGTGCGCCGCGTCGCCTCGGCCTGGCGGATGAGGTTCAGCGGGACGGAGATCGCGAAGTCGCCCCTGGGGTGGCTGTTCTCGAGCATCCGGGTGAGCGCCTGCGATGTGGGCAGGACGTTGTCGAGTTCGTCCACCTGCACGATGATCTGGTGGAGCTCGACGAGCTCGCGTGAGCGAGAGCCGGCTTCGCGGCGGACGTTGACGTCGCCGAAGCGCTCCATCGCGACCTGGATGGGGAGGTAGGCATCGACGTCGGAGTCGGGGGTCTGGAGGTCGCCGCCCGAGCCGGCTTCGGAGCGGACGATGCCGACGACCTCGAAGTACCCGCCGCCGATGCGGAGGGTTTGCCCGATGGTGCCGCGGGTGGCGAGCAGGCGTCGGGCGCCGTGCTCGGTGAGGACAATGGAGTTGGCGCTGGCGTCGTCAGACTCGAGCAGGGGTCGCCCTGCGAGCATGTCGCGTTCGAGCAGGTCGAACCACTGGGGCGTGGTGCCGACGAGCCGGAGGTCGAGCGTGCGCGAGCCGAGGCGGCCCTCCTTGCGGATGACCTTGGCCGGGACGGCCGCGGAGACGTGGTCGTAGGAGGTCTGGATGCGTCGGAAGTCCTCGTAGGTGAGCCCGTAGATGCTCATGCGGATGTTGGCGCTGCCACCGGAGGCTTCCTCGGCCTGCTTCTGGCTCGAGATGATGATGTTGTTGGAGCCGAGCTTGCGGATGCGCTCCAAGGTCTCGCGGCTGGCGCCCTCGCCCACGGCGAGCATCGCGATGACGGCGCCGACGCCGAAGACGACGCCCAGCAGCGTGAGCGCGCTGCGGAGCTTGTGGAGCATCAGTGTCTTGATGCCCAGGCGGACGTTGCGGTAGAGGCGGGTCGGGTTGATCACGGGCGGGCCCCCGCGGGGTCGTTGTGGGCGATCCGCTCGACGAGCCCGTCGCGCATGTGCAGGTGGTGCGTCGCGTGGGCGGCGATCTCGGGCTCGTGGGTGACCATGACGATCGTCTTGCCCTGCGCGTGCAGCTCGTCGAGCAGGGCCATCACCTCATCGCCGGTCGCGGTGTCGAGGTTGCCCGTGGGCTCGTCGGCCAGCAGGATCGCGGGGTCGTTCGCCAGGGCGCGGGCGATCGCGACCCGCTGCTGCTGCCCGCCCGAGAGCTGCGTCGGGCGGTGCCCGAGCCGGTCGCCCAGCCCGACCTTGTCGGCGAGCGCGGCGGCACGCTCGGCGGCCTCGGCGCCGTCGATGCCTTGGTAGTTCAGCGGCAGCTCGATGTTCTCGCGGACGGTGAGCTGCGGGATCAGGTTGAAGTTCTGGAAGACGAACCCGAGGTGGGCCAGGCGGACGTCCGACAGCTCGTCGTCGGAGAGCCGCGCGACGTCCTTGCCCTCGAGGTGGTAGGTGCCGCTGGTGGGGCGGTCGAGGCACCCGAGGACGTTGAGCATGGTGCTCTTGCCCGAGCCCGACGAGCCCATGATGGCCCAGAAGCTGCCGCGCTCGATGGTGAGGGAAACGCCGGCCAGCGCGTGCACGTCCTGGTCGCCCATGCGATAGACGCGCGTGACGTCTTGCAGCTCGACGACATCGCGGGCGGTCCGCGGCTCGATGGTCGCGGCGGACTGCTTCACCCGCCGGAGCTCGCGGTCGCGGGGCGACGGGCGGGTCGGCTGCGCTGGGCGGCGGGGCGGGTGGTGCCGCCGTTCTGCCCGGTCCTGGCCTGCGCCTCGGCCGGGGCGGCGCTGGTGGTAGACTCGCGGTTGAGCGGCGGCGTCATCGACACCCGCTGCCCGGGATCGAGCCCGGAGATCACGCGGACGACGGAGTTGTCGTTCATCCCGATCTCGATGGGCGTGGGGATCTCGTCGCCGCCCGAGACGACGTAGGCCGTCGCCTGCCCGTGCTCGCGGACGACGCACTGCATCGGGATCGCGATGGCGTCGGTGTACTCCTCGATGACGATCGTCGATTCGCAGCTCATGCCCGTGCGGAGCTCGGGGTGCGAGCCATCGATGACGATCTGCGTTGAGAAGACTTTGAGGTCCGGGTTGAGCCAGATGCTCGTAGCGTCGGGCAGCGGGGCGATGCGCTGGACCAGGCCCGTGTAGTCCTTGCCGGTCGCCTCGACGTGGACCTTGGCGGTCTGCCCGACCTGCACGTTGCCCAGCGAGGACTCGTGGATCTTGATCTCGACCATCATCGAGTCGGCGGTGGGGAGGTAGATCAGCTCCTGGCGCTCGCGGACCTCGGTGCCCTCGTCGAGGGGCTCGGAGTCGCCGCGCCAGCTGAACTCGGCGCTGGTCGCGTAGACGACCATGCCCGCGACGGGCGCGTACATCTTGGTCTTGGCGAGCTGGTCGTCGAGCTTGGTCAGCTTGTCCATCTGCTGCCCGTACTCGGCTTCCTTCGCCTTGAGGTCCGCCTCGGCCTGCACGAGGTCCGCCGACGCTTTACGCTTGACGCGGTCCAGGGCCATCGTCGTCTGCTCGACCGCGGCTTCGAGCTCGGTCAGCGAACGCTGGTGCGTGTACTCGTTGAGCAGACGCAGCGACTCTTTGGCGAGGCGGACCTCGAGCTCGGCGCGCTTCTGGGCCAGCTCGTCGGCGCGGAACTCGGTTTCGGAGACGTACTTCTCCGCGTAGAGCTTGGTGGACCAATCGAGCTTGTCGGCTGCCCGGCGCAGCTCTTCCTCAGCCAGCGTCACCTTCGCCTCGGCGTCCATCAGCTGGCTCGGGTACTCGCCCTCGACGTACTTGGTCACGTCCTCACCGGCGAAGCGTTTCTCGAGCTCGGCCGCGGTGATCTCGGACAGGTTCTGGCTCTTGGTGACCTCGAGCGACTCGCGGGCGCGGATGAAGGCCGCCTCGGCGTTCTGCACGCGAATCTGCTGGTCCACGCGCCGATCGACCATCTCGCTCGCGTCGAGTTCGATGAGCAGGTCGCCCACCTCGACGCGGGCGCCCTCCTCGACGATCGAGATGATCGTGGTGCGGCCCTCGACCTCGCACTTGATGACGCGCTGGTCGAGGGCCTTGATGGTGCCGCCCTCGACGACGGAGATCGCCAGCGGGGCGCGCCGGACCTCGAAGGTCGAGACCTTGGAGGTCTCGCCCCCGCCCGCGCGGGAGAGCCCGCCGATGACGACGACCACGAGCAGCAACGCGGCGATGCCCACGACGGTCCAGATGATGCCTCGGCTACCCAAAGTCGTCCTCGCCTTCGCGCTCGGGGAGCGCATTGGGGTCAAATTCCTGCCAGAGCCCGCGGTGGTCTACTTCGAGCACGCCCAGGTCACGCTGCAGCTCGAGCTCCGAGACACGATAGTTCACCAACGCCGCCGTCAGCGCGTTCTGGGCGCTCAGCAGCGAATCCTGCGCGTCGAGCACATCCCGGATCTCGGCGCGCCCGGCCTGCAAAAACAGGTCCGTGCTCTCGACCCGGCGCCGGGCGACCTCGACCGCCTCGGCCTGGATCTTGAGCGTCTCGCGGGCCTCGAGCAGGTTCCGCAGCGCCGTGCGGATCTGGAATTTCACGTCATCCTCGAGCTGCTGCAGATCGCGGACGGCGGACTCGAACCCGATCAGCGAGCCGCGGTACGAGTTCCGCTCGCTGGTGCGCTCGAACGGCAGGTCGATGCCCAGCAGCACGGAGTAGAACCCGTCGGACGGGTCGAGCTGCGCGTCCGCGGATGTCGCGCTCGAGACGGACCGCGATGACCCGTAGCTGGCGGACCCGAGCAGCGTGACGTCCGCACGCAGGTTGTCCGCGGCGATCGCCACGCCCCGCTGCGCGTCCACGATCTGCCCGACCGCGGTGCGCAGGTCCAGCCGGTTGTTCAGCGCGATCTCGACGGCCCGGTCCTCGGGCAGTTCGAGCGGGCCCGCGTCCGCGTTGCTCGGTGGGACAAGCACGACCTCCGCGTCAGCGGGGGGGATCTCGCCCTCCGAGTCGTACGCCGCTTCGGAGAGGGTGAACGCGTACCGCGCGTCCGCGACGAGCAGGTCCAGCTCGGACCGGTCCAGCTCGACGACGGCGTCGGTCGGCAATCCGAGCAGCGTCTTGAACTGATCGAGCCGGGACTCGTACGTCTGCTGCGCGCTGATCCAGTTGTTCCGCGCCCGCAGCTCGTCCTGGCGGGCCTGGTCCACCTGAATCTCGGGCAGACGCCCGGCGTCCGCGAGGCGCCGGGCGCGTCGGGTGGAGGCGCCGACGCGCCGGTAGTTCTCTGCGGCGTTGTCTACCGAGTCCGCCGTCCGCAGCACCGCGAGGAAATCCGACGCGACCCGGACCGACAGTTCCCGCTTGAACCGCTCGAACCCGTAGATCTCGTACACCACATCCCGCTCGGCCTGCGTGAGCGGCTCGGTCACGACGAAACGCCCCGAGCCCCGCAGCAGCGGGATCGACAGGCTCGCGTCCGCCGTCAGCCCGAGCGAGCTGCTCGATCCGCCGGACAGCAGCTTGACCAGGTCCACCGCGACCATGCCCACGAACTGGGCGCCGCCCTTGAACCGGCGGGACAGCGTGAGAGCGTCCGTGTTCGCGACGCCCGTCACCGCGGGGTCAGCGCTCTGGTCCGTCGAGACGAGCGTGTCCACCACGCCGGTCCAGGTGTTGCGGAACTCGTTGGCCTCGAGATCGAGCCGCAGGGCCGCGAGGTAGACGCGTTCCTTCTGCGATTGGTAATTGCGAGAGTTGCCCGCGGCGACTTGCAGCGCGTCCACCAGCGAGAGGACGACGATCGAGTCCGCCGTGACGGTTGGGTCCGGGGCGTCCGGGTCTTCGGTCGATTCGGCGAGGTAGGACTCGTCGGGCCACTGCTCGATCGGCTCGACCCGGCGGGACGAGACCGACGCCCGGTCCGACGTGCGGAGGTTCTGGTTCAGCAGCAGCCGCTCGCGGAGCGATCGCTCGGCGGGCGTGATCGTGAAGGGCTCGACCTTGCCCAGCGCGGACTCCTGGGCCCGCTCGATGATGCCATAGGCGGCGTCGTCAGCCTCGCCGCGGAAGGTCTCGGGCGTCCGGCAGGCGGAAATCCCGACCAGCGAGACCCCAATGAGCCCCGCGGAGGCAGCCCGCGCACCGACCGCGCCGATGTGATGCCCCCCGTACGCGCGCTGTCTGACTGTCATCGAGGCCCTCGAACGATGCGAATCCGACGCTGGCGGCCCGGGAATCCGGACTTGGGCGTCCACATGGGGAACGCTCCCCACCGCGAAACCATTCCTACCAGTCCCCTGTTCGGTCAGATGCACCGAACAGAGTCAGTCGTGGGGGCCCGAGCCGGGCCCGGGCTGCGGGGTCAGTCGGCGGGCCACCATCTGGCTGACAAGGGCTCGACGCGGGCGTTGGTTCCCGGGTCTCCGCCGAGCAGGGACGAGGCATCGAACGCCGCGTCCCCCCGGTTCACCACGACCACAGCCCGGCGGCCCTCGAACGACCTCTCGAACGCGAAGACATCCGCCGACCCCGAGTCGAGTGCCCGGGCCTTGCCGTACCGGAAGATGTCCCCGACGACCGGGTCGTGGCGGAGGTTGAGCCACTCGGCGGCGTACTCGCGCATCGACACGTCGAACGTCTCGGCGGGGTTCTCCATCGGGCCCAGGTCGGGCCAGGGGACGGGCTTGCGGTCGGTCGGGTCATCGGCGCCCCACATGCCGACCTCGTCTCCGTAGTAGACCATCGGGGCGCCGAGGTACGTCGCCTGGATCGCGAAGGCGAGCTTGGCGAGGGCGAAGGACCGGTCATCGGGACGGTCGGCTTTGTAGTTCGGGCCGTTGTCCTGGATGCGGTTGCCGTCGTCGTAATTGCGCCCCGGGTTGAAGAGCATGGAGGCGAGCCGGTCGGTGTCGTGCGAGCCGTAGAGGTTCTGGTGGATCAGGTTGACCTGCTCGGGGTTGTCGAACGCGGGGACGAGCTCGCGGTTGAGCTCGGCGCTGCTCATGCCCGGGCGGACGCTCAGCCAGTCCGTGATCGCCCGCGCAAAGGGGTAGTGCATGTGCGTGTCGAAGTGCTTGCCCGTGAGCACCTCGTCGTGGTCCTGCCAGACCTCGGCGATGATGATCGCCTCGGGGTTGACCGCCTTGACGAGCTGGCGCCACTCCTCCCAGAAGGGCAGCCCGACGTCCAGGGCGACATCGAGGCGCCAGCCGTCGATGCCGTCGGACGGGTCGCCATCGCCGTTGGGGTCCATCCAGCGCTCGGTGATGTCGTAGATGTGGTTGCGGACGGGCTCGACGAGGTTCCGCTCGTCGTCCTGGCGGAACTTGGGCAGCCACCCGTTGGGCTCGTCCCACGCGACCCACGATTCGAGGTCGCCGTCCGCGTCGTACTCCGCGTAGTACCAATCGGCGTAGGGCGACTTGGCGCCGTTGGCCATCACGTCGCGGAAGGCCCAGAAGTTGCGCCCGGTGTGGTTAAAGACGCCGTCGAGGACGACGCGGATGCCGCGCTCTTTGCAGGCGGGGAGGAAAACGTCCAGGAAGTACCGGTCCGCCTCGGTCCAGGTCCACGTAGAACGGTCGCCGGTCTCGCCGGGGACGCCGTTCCACGCGGCGGGTGGCTGCCCGGCGCCGGCGGGATGGGCGAGGTTGTCGTCGATGTGGTGGTACGACGAGGCGTCGTACTTGTGCATCGAGTCGGCCTCGAAGATCGGGTTCAGATAGATCGCGGTGACGCCGAGTTCCTGGATCCAGTCGAGCTTGTCGGCGACGCCCTGCAGGTCGCCGCCGTAGCGCCGATCGAAGATCCAGTGGTAGATGTCGCCGCCCTGGCGACGCTCGAGCCGGTCGTTGGGCCCCAGCCCGGCGCGGGGGCGCCACTGCTCTTCCTCGCCCGGCTGGGTCTTGTACCAGTCAGCGGTCCAGGGCATCGCGTAGACCGCGGGCCCGTGCGGGTTGTTCTCCGGGTTCCCGTCGCGGAAGCGCTCGGGGAAGATCTGGTACCAGACGGCGCCCATCGCCCAGTCGGGCGTGTCGGGCATCGGGGTGGTGAGCGTGGGGGTGAACAGCCCGTGCCGGAAGACGAACGGGCCGTCTCGGACCTCGAAACCGTACCCCTGCAGGTTCTCGCCCAACATCACGCGCGCCGTCCAACGGTCAAACCCGCCCGGGTGGCTCTGCTTGCTCAGCGGGACCTGCCGCTCCTCGGGCGTGCCCGGGTTGATCAGCATCGTCACGCCCTCGACATCGCCCGGCAGCGTGCGCAGCCCGACATCCGCGAGCCCAATCGACTCGGCCAGCACGTTCAGGTCGCGCGATGACAACGGGTTGTGGGCCACGGCTTTCGTGTTCACGTGGTCGTCGGCGGGCGCTTCGAAGTCCGCCGGTGTCGGGCCCGCGACGATCAGGCTCGCGGGCGTGCCGTCCTCGAAGGGCATCTGGCGCTCGGCGCTCGGGTCCTCGGTGATTCGCTCACCATCGAAGAGCACCTGGTACCGGTGCGATCCCTCGGGCAGTTGGACGATGCCCGTGAACACCAGCCCGTCGGTGGTCAACTCGGGCGTGAGCTCGACCGACCCGGGCAGGCCCGGGCGGGCCCAGGCGTTGAAGTCGCCGATGAGGTGGGCGGTCGTGGTCCCGAACTCCGCGGGGACCTCGAACCGGTGCCACCAGCCGGGGATGAACCCCGAGGGCATCTCGTCGTCCAACGCGGGCGGCGGGCCCTGGGGCCCCGCGACCACGGCGTACTGGCCCGGCGACAGCATCGCGCCGGCTTCCTGCTTGATGATGCTCCGCCCGCGCCGGTGGCGGACGGCCATGTACCCCGTGCGTGCGTCGACCTCGAAGATCGCCCGAGCCATGCCGTCGCCCTGGGGCTCGAGCTCGATCGTCTCGGCGCCCCTGTCGGTCGGGATCAGGATGACCGAGTACGCCGGCTGGACCTCGAGGCTCAGACGCGTCGTCGAGGTCTCGGCACCGTCGGAGAGCGAGACATCCAGGTGCAGCGGGCCCGCAGCCGTGGGCAGCACCTGTACCGTTGAACCGATCGCGTCGATCGGCGTCACCGTCGCCTGCCCGGTGACGGCGATATGGATCGCGAGCTGGTCCGGGCGGGTCGCGAGCGAGCGCCCGAAGTGGACGTGGAACGGGCGGTTCGCGGAGGGCACGCCCCAGACGTCGGCGACCATGATCGGCGCGTCGAGCTCGGCGACGTCGAGCGACCACGTGCTCGCGTTCGTGTCGAGGGTGATCCGGTACACCGCCTCGGCGCTGAGGCGGAGCGGGATGTCCGAGCCCGGCTCGACGAGGCGGTCGTTGTTCTCGGACCCGAGGTGCCCGCTGCCCCATTCGCCGTTGCGGACGAATTTAAATTGGTGCGTGCCCTTCTTCAGGCGCTTCTCGAGCACGTGCACGCCCGGGCGGGACAGATCGGGCGTCATGGTCCAGTCGCTGTCTTGCGTGTTCCACGAGTTGAATGTGCCAGCGAGGCGCCAGAGATCGCC
>BQJQ01000109.1 GCA_021604785.1 Phycisphaeraceae bacterium | reverse complement strand
CGAAGTCGGTGTTCGTCGTGGACGAATCCGTGGATGTGCACGATGCGACAGCGGTGCTCGCGGCGGCGGCGCGGTGGTGTCGGCCGAGCGAGGACATCGAGCTGACGCGCGGGCCGCTGGACATCCTGGATCATGCGGCGCCGCATCTGGGCGCGGGGACCAAGCTCGGGTTTGACTGCACGCCCAAGCGCGAGGGGGACCGGTGTGGTTCGCTTGGGCCGGCGCCCGTGCCTGATGCACGCGCGATGGCGGATGACGCGGAACGGGCGCGGACGATAGAGGGCGCCCTCGAAGCGCACGCCGACGAGCGGGCGCCGGGGTGGCTTTTCATCGAGTGCGATCGCGGGCACGATGAGCCTGCACATGCCGGGCTCGGGCGGCGGGTGCTCGAAGCGTACTTTGCAGCCGGCTCGGGCGTGTGCCCGTTTGTGGTTGTCCTCGGGCGGGGCGTGGACATCGGTGACCACCACGCGGCGTTGTTCCACTGGGCCGCCAACTGCGACGCGGGGCGCGACGCGGTGTGGTCCACCGCCCACGGGTGCGACCGGGTGGGGCTCGACGCGACGCCCAAAACCGCGGCGGACGGGCGGGAGGGTCTGTCCGCGCGCTCTTGGCCCCCGGTGTTGGCGGTGGATGACGCGACGCGGGCGCTCATCGAGGAGCGATGGGGAGCTTACGGGCTCTGACGCGGGTGATCGCGTTCGAGGAGCGCGCGGACGCGGCTGACGACGGGGTGGTCCGGCGCGGCGGTTTCGGCCTCATCGAGCGCGGCGTACGCGCTGGGGATGTCACCGAGTGTCTGGTGGCAGATCACGATCCGGAGCAGGCGGGTGGCGTCTGGCACGGGGTCGAGTTCTTGCGAGCGCAGGAGCGCCTCGAGCGCGGGCGCAAATTCGTCGAGGTCGATCAGGGCGCTGCCGAGCTGGTCCCAGGCGTGGGCGTTGTCGGGGGCCGCGGCGGTGACGGCACGCCAGACGTCGGGGATCTCACTCTCGCGGCCCGCGTGGGTGAGCCCGATCGCGAGGTTGCCTGCGAATTGCTCGTCGTCAGGGGTCAGCTCGTGCGCGCGCCGGAGTCCCGCGAGCGCGCGGCGAGGGTCTCCCGCGTGGAGGTGGGCGATGCCGAGCATGGCGTGGGCGTGGTCGTAGTCGGGATCGAGCGTTGTTGAGCGCCTGAAGTGGGGTACCGCTTCGGCGGGGCGTTCCAGGGTGAGCAGCACGAGCCCGAGGCTGTATTCGGACTCGCTCCACCCGGGCTCAAGGCGGATGGACTCGCGTAGGGAGGCGAGGGCATCGTCGGGGCGGCGGGTCATGTCGAGGATGACGCCGAGGGTGTAGTGGGCGAGCCAGCGGTCGGGATCGAGGGCGATGGCGCGCCGGGCGAGACGTTCGGCGCCGCGCAGGTCGTTCTCGTTGCGCGCAAACTCGGCGGTCTGCTCGTCGTGCAGTGCTTTGGCGCTGTCGGGGAGGGTGTCGTAGGTGTAGGCATCGAGGGGGACGGGCTCGTGGCGCGGGGCGTCCATGAGCGGGGCGAGGGGGGAGGCGAAGAGCTTGTTGGCGCCGGCGCCGTTGGTGGTGATGGCGTATGGACGGTCTTCTTGGTCCGCGAGCACGGCGCCGCCGAAGGTGTCGTCGATGTCGAAGTTGATGCGGAGGAATTCGTGGGGCAGGGCGTGCCACCGCCTGCGCGAGATGACGGTTCTGTCGTACCGGGCGGTGGCGACGGAGCCATCGAGTTCGAGCGGGAGGCGGGCGATGAGGTGGGCGGGCTCGCCCGCGAGGGGGATGGCGGGCGCGAGTTCGAGGGGTTCGGGGTCGTCGACAGAATCGTGCGCGGGGATGGGGCGCTCGATGGCAAGCAGGGCGAGGTTGAGCGAGGGGATGGCGGCGACCACGCCGACGATTTCCGCCTGTTCGCAGCACGCGATGGTGGCGGTGCCCGAATGGGCGTCGGGGAGCGGGTACCACATCGTGGCGATGAGGTCCTGTTCGACGAGGAGGCCGACGAAGGACTTGAAGTCACCGTCGGCGTCCTGGACGGAGACGCGGGTCAGGGCCGAGGTGAGGGTGTCGAGCGTGGGCGAGACGTTGGCCTGAAGGCCTGTGGCTTCTTCGAGGAGGCGGGCGTTCTCCTCGGTCTGCGTCACGATGTCGGGATCAGGGCCGAGCGCGATGGCGGCGATGGCGAGGGTGTGTGCGAGCATGCGGGGATGCTACGCGGGCGGGGGTTAGCCGCCGTAGGTGGGTTCCTCGGCGAGCACGGCGCGGTCGGCGAGCCAGGCGTCGATGAGTTCGACGATGTCCTCGTGGAAGGGCTTGGCTTTGCGGGCGGTCGAGCCCTCGGGGACGTCGTTGAGGAGAATGGAGAACGCGACCTCGGGGTCGCCGGTGCGGGGGTCGATGAGGACGCCCGAGAGGGAGTAGACGCCGCGGACGTAGCCGCTCTTGGCGCGGATCTCGGAGATCATGACGCCGTCGTTGAAGCGTGCGCGGAGGGTGCCCTCGCCGGCGCGCGGGAGCGAGGCGATGAAGGCGGGGCCGACGTCGGGGTCCGACGCGAGCGAGGCGGCCCAGAGGGCCATGGTGTCCGGGCGGACGCGGTTGTCTCGCGAGAGCCCGGAGCCGTCGGCGATCTGGATGGTGGTGGCGTGCTCGGAGCCGATGCGCTCGGCGACGAACATGCGGAGGACCGCGCCGCCGTTGAGCCAGCTGCCGGGCTCGCCCGTGACCTCGTGCCCGACGCGCTTGAGCATGGCTTCGGCGTAGAGGTTGTGCGAGTCGGCGTTGCACCGGCGGAGGACGTCGGCGATGTTGGTGGTGACGGCGACGAGGGGGACGGCGCCGTCGAAGCGTTCGTCGTCTGCGGCGCGGCGGAGTTCGGCGCCGGATGTCTGCACGCCGTTGTCGGTGAGCGCGTCGGCGAGGACGCGGCCGGTGAACTCGGTTGGGTCGTGGATCGCGACGCGGACGGCGCTGCTCGAGCGGACCTTGCCGTGGAGGGTGAAGGCGTTCTCGGGGCGCGGGCGCGAGACCCAGGCGGTCGGGTCGCCCTTGCGGACGGACTCGGCGCGGTTCTCGAACTCGGCCCAGGGGACGTCGGGCTCGAGGGTGACGGCGGGGGCCGCGGGGTACTGGGCGCGGGCGTAGACCGTGACGACGTTGGTGTGGAGGTTGAGCCCGGAGACCTCGGCGCAGTACCAGCGGTTGAGCTGGTCGTTGGGCCAGGTCGGGTGGGCGAGCTCGCGGTCGAAGACGCGGTCGTCGAGGACGAGCTCGGCGACATCGGTGACGCTGCGCTTGGCGACGGCGCCGGCCATGCGGTCGAGCAGGCCGGCGATGTCCATCGCGGGGGTGCCCTGGTCGAGCAGGACGGGGTCGCCCAGGGCGGGATCGCCCGAGCCGACGACGATGAGGCGTGTGCCGGCGGGGGTTTCCTGGCGGCGGATCTCGGTGCGGAACTGGAAGTCATCGCCCAGGGCGAGCAGCGCGGCACCCGAGGTAAGCAGCTTCATGTTCGAGGCGGGGATGAACGGGCGGGTCGCGTTGAAGGTCGCGATCTGCTCGCCCGTGTCGATGTCCACGACGCAGACGCCGATGCGGGTGGGGCCCAGGGCGGTCCGCCCGATGACGGCGTTGATCGCGGACTGGAGGTCCGTGCTGGCGAGGGTCGGAGCGACGGCGCCGAGCGTGGCGGCGATCGCGCCGAGCATGCGGGCGCGGGCGAACAACGGGCGGCGGGCGGTGTGTGTGGTCACCATGCGGCGAGATCCTCCGTGACTCGACGAGGGGTGCATCGGCGAGTTGGTCGCGTGCCCTCCACCGGGGAGGGGCACGCGCGGGCCGGCGTCAGGCGTTCGCAGGCTCGCGCTCGAGCTTGGCGATGAACTTGCCCAGCTCCGTCGCGGCTGAGACGCTCGAGAGCTCCCACTCGGGCCAGGCGATGTCGCCCACGACGCGGGCGCGGGCGAGCCCCTCGCGGACGGTCTTGGCGAGGCGTTTGGCGTCGAGGTCCTCGGCCCGGTTCAGGGGCAGGGGCATCGCGAGGGCGGGGTTGGTGGGCTCGGGGATGAGGAACGCGGTGTCGGTGCCGGACTCGTCCACGTAGACGTAGGTCCATCGCCAGGGGATGCCCATCCAGCGGATCTCGGGGGTGAGGTGGTCGAGGGCTTCGAGCCTGTTCCGCAGCGCCTGGTATGCGGGCGCGTTGTCGGGGTGGATGCCGGCGTCGAGGTCGGCGGTCTGGGGGGTGGTGAACCGGTCTTGCCAGGCGGACAAAGCTGGACTCCTGATTCGGGGGCGTGGGGGCGGGCGGTCTTCCCTCGATAGTATGTGCCCGACCCGCCCGGGTTTCGGGAAGATTGCGGGATGGGGCAGGAGGGACCGCGGTGGGGCCATCAACCGATCAAGACACGAACAACGGCGGGGTGCTGCTCGTCGATGACAACGAGCAGAATCTTGAGCTGCTCGAGGCGTATCTGGAAGAGCTTGAGACGCCGGTGCGCAAGGCGCGGGACGGGGCTCAGGCGATCGCGGCGGTGGCGGCGGAAGCGCCGGATCTGATCCTGCTGGACATCATGATGCCGCGGATGAGCGGGTACCAGGTGTGCGAGAAGCTGAAGAAGGACCCGAAGACGCGCGACATCCCGGTGATCGTGGTGTCGGCGTTGAGCCAGGTGGGTGATGTGGAACGCGCCGTCGAGGCGGGCGCGGACGATTTCCTGACCAAGCCGGTGAACCGGTTGGAACTGCTGACGCGGGTGCGGTCGCTGCTGCGGGTGCGCGCGCTGAAGCGGGAGCTGGACGCGGCGGTCACCGAGATCCGAGAGCTGCGCAAGGACGGCACGGGCGAGCAGGCCTGAGCGCCGCGGCCCGGCGAACGGTCACGGGCAGGTGGCGATAAAGCAAGCGACGAAGCAATCGACATCGTCGATATTGAGTCCGCCGCTGCCGTCGCAGTCGGCGACGCCCAAGTCGCCCCCGACGAACCCGGCGACGAAGCAATCGACATCGTCGATGTTCAGCATGCCGTTGCCGTCGCAGTCGCAGAAGCACTGCGGGGCGAGGGGCAGGATGAAGTCCACGACGACCGGGCGGTGGTCGGCGGCAAACGACGAGATGAGCCCCGCGTTGACGGGGAATCCGTCGGCGGGGAATGGGATGTCGGCGGTCTGCATGCCGCTGGAGTTGAAAAGGAACTGTCGGCGGGCGGTGGCGATGGAGTCCTGCCAGGCGAGGTAATCGAGCTTGGAGCTGCCCTGGGTGGTGGTGGAGCCGGTGGTGGGGTGGACGGCGAAGTCGCGGAGGCAGTCTGTGCCGTCGCGGTCGGTGCCGTCGGAGGTGCCGCCGGAGAATTGCGCCTGGACCATCCACTCGACGGGGCCCTTGGAGCTGGGGTTGTTGTTCCAGTCGCCACCCCAGATGACGGGCGTGTTGGGGTCGGTGAGGGTGCCGTCGGCGGGGTTGATGACGACGTCGTTGGGGTCGTCGTTGCCGGACTGGTTGCCGTTGAAGTAGTACTGGATGTAGTACGCGATGGCCTTGGCGGCGTCGAGGCGGTCGGCCTGGTCGGAGGAGGAGCCGCCGGCCTTGAGGTGCGAATTGCCGACGATGACGTCGCCGGCGTAGACGGAATCGGGCAGGTCGATCTCGGCGTGCATGAACCCGCGGATGCCGCCGTTGAGGCCGTGGTCCCAAGCGGTGGCGTCGGGGAGCTGGAAGAAGTCGCCCAGCTGCGAAGTGCCGTTGCCGTTCAGGTCGGCGAAGGGGTAGCGAGAGAGGATGACGTTGCGGTTGAACCCGTCGGAGGATGGCGTGACGAAGATGTATGGGAGGTCGTACGCGGGGACGAAGAGCTGGACGTAGGAGCCGACGGTGCCGCCGGCGTAGGGGTCGGCGCCGCCGTGGAAGAGGAGCTCGCAGACGTCGGTGAGCTGTGCGACCGAGTCCGCGCCCGAGCCGGTGCCGTTGCCCGAGTTGTCGGCGCACTCTTGGAGGATGAGCACGTCGGGCTGGAGGGAGGCGATGATGCGGACGATGCCGTTCCAATTGTCGAAGGCGTCGGCCTTCGAGTTGGTGCGGCAGATGCCGTCCTGGACGTTCCAGGTCATCACGCGGAGGTCGGTCTCGTCGGACTTTCCCCAGTCGGCGTTGAACGGGTCCCACTGGGCGACTGCGGGGGCAGCGACGAGTGCGAACGCGACAGCGGTCAGCAGTGAACGCATCGGGAATCTCCGGGAATCGGTCATGGACGCGTGGCGGAAAGCCGCCGGACCCTTGGATACGCACGCATGGTACTGGAGGATCCGGCCTGGAAAAGACCCCCGCCCGGTTTGGGCGGGGGTCCGAAGGTGTTCACGTGGGCCTGTGGGCCCGATAGCCGCGGGGCTTCGTTAGAGCCCGGCGAGGAAGCAGGACACGAAGCAGTCGATGTCATCGACGTTAAGCGAGCCGTTGCCATCGCAGTCCGCGGTGGCGAGGTCGCCGCCGAGGAAGCCCGAGACGAAGCAATCGATATCGTCGACGTTGAGGACACCGTTGTTGTCGCAGTCGCAGAAGGCGCCGGCGGGCGTGGTGTTGCCGATGAAGAGAAGGGCCTGGTATTCCTCATCGATGCCGGGGTTTCCGGCGGTGGGGTCCTCGAAGTCGCCGTCGCCGTCGACGTCGTAGGTGATCTGGGCGTTGACGACGACGCCGCCGTTGGTGCGCGGGTCCGCCGGGTCGAACGAGCCGGCCGCGGTGCCCGCGAACGCCTCTTCGGACACGTTGCCCGAGAAGAACGCGCCCGAGCTGATCGAGTTGGAGTCGGCGAGACCCAGGAACGAGATCACGTACGGGGTGCCCGAGTTAGCGCCGACGAAGAGATCGCCGGGCTCGAGAACCTTCTCGAGGGTGTAGCTGAAGGTTGCGGAGTCGTACACGGCGCGGATCAGGATCGTGTCGAAGTCCACGACGTTGCCTGTTGTGGAGTCGGCGACGGGCGTGTCGAACAGGCCTGCGGAGGAGAGGAACCAGATGTTGCCGGCCGAATCGAACGCGGGCGAGGAGATCGACGGCCCGACGGGCGTGCCGCCGGTCACGTCGAAGAGTTCTTCGAGGCGTCCGATGAACATGCCGTTCTCATCGCAGATGCCCTTGCCGCCGATGGTGTTGGTGGGGTCGATGTAGGCCGCCAAGGCGTACTCGGTCCCGCCCGTCGCCGGGTTGTAGCGGATGACGGTGATGTCGTTGAGAGGCAGGTTGGCGATATCGGGAGCACCGGCGAAGTCACGCTCGGCGGCGATCAGGGTGAGCCCGGTCGCGGGGTCCTGGGTGAGGGCGACCTGCCCGGCGCCGCCGCGGAACGCCGCCTGGCTCAGGAAGTTTCCGAACTGCCACGCGCCACCGGTGACCGTGACTCCCGTGGCGTTGTCCGTGATCGCCGCCGGGGGCGCGAAGTTGAGGTTCGCGATGGGGGCGCCCGTTGCGTCAACCTCCCAGATGTTGATGAACACGGCCGCGTCCGCGGGGTCGGGCAGTTCGGTGTTCAACTGCCCGTACGTAGCGACACCGGCGCCGCCGAGCAGGTTGTACGAGGAGTAACCAAGGGCACCCTTGGTGGCGTCGCCGCCGAGTGCCGAGGTGGTCTTGGTGGTCGCGCCGCCGGTGCCGTAGGCGTACTCGGAGTCGAACGTGGCCGTGGCGACGATGCCGTTGCCGCCGAAGATAGAAGCCGGGCCCATGTTGGGTGCGACGAGGACGCCGGCGAACCCGGTATCGAACGCGTCGGCCGCGTCGGAGTTGGCGAGGTTGCCGTCGATCAGGTTTAGCATGTTGCACGTGCGGTCAAGGAGGCGCGTGCGGAAGAGGTTGTTGCCCGAAAGAGATCCGCCGCTGGTTCCGAAATCATCGGCGCGGTAGTACTGGTTGCCGTTGGCATCGACCGCGCCGTAGCCGGTCTGGGCGAAGTTGTCGGAGATCGAGTTGCCGTTGGTCACGCTCTGGCGACGAGTGACGAACAGGCGGGCGGGGGTCGCCGGGTCAACGTTGACAACGGCGCCGACGACGCCGTTGTAGTTGCCGCCGAAATCGGCAAAGCCGACCGCGAACTGCGCCGAGGAAGCCGGGCCGTTGAGCGTGCCGGGGGCGTTGTTGTTCGTGGGGTGGATGCCCTGCCCGGGAACAGTCCAGAGGTCGTAGTTGCCCGAGGCGCTCGCGACGTCGGTGAGGATGTCGGGGCTGATCGACTGGGCCGAGATCAGGTTGTTGAAGAAGCTGGTGCTGGTCTTGGGTGACTTGAGGATCGGGACGATGCCGAAGGTGGTGCCCTTCGAGGTCTGGAACTCGACCAGATCGGCGACGTACTCGGCGCACTGCTGATCGAGGGCGTACGGGCTCAGCGCGTCACCGGGGAGCCCGGCGCCGGAGTTGCTGACCGAATCCTGGGCGAACGCCGGGGCGCAGAGGCCGGCGGCGGTGACGAGTGCGAGGCACTGGACCTTGCTGGACATGCTCAATCTCCTGGGGATGATCGTCTCACTCAACTCAACTGTTCTGTTCACAAACACTCGGTGCCGACATAGGACCCGCACGCGGGGCGCGCGGGGACGGCGGGATTTATCAACGCCGAGTTTGGGAGGGGGGAGAACCGCTCGCCACCGGTCGTGATGACCCATGGACGTGGCCGCTCCGGCTGCATTCTGACACGTCCCTCTCCCGTCAGCGTCCCCCAACTTTAGCCGGTTGAGGGCGGTTTTGGGTGAAGGAATGCCCCGATTCGCGCAAAGGTTTTGTATGGAAGCGGCCGGATCGCCTTCGGCGTGGCGAACTCGGGGACCCTGAAAAAGGGGGCATGTGGGTCTGGGTAATCTCTGGGCGGTAGGCGCTTGAGGGAACCCCGTCGGTTATGTCGCAGGGACGCACCGCTGGGGCTCGAAGTGGGCAGCGATTTGGCCCGCGAGGGCGGCGTTGGAGAGCGCCAGGGCAATGTTCGCCGTGAGCGTGCGGCCTGCAGAGATCTCGTGCAGGCGACCCAAGATGAACGGGGTGACGTCCCGCCCGCGCACGCCGGCGTCGGCGGCCTCCCGCTCGGCCTGGGCGACCCAGCCGGCGAGGTCGGTCTCGGGGATCTCGTCGGGCTCGGGGATGGGGTTGGCGACGACGACACCGCGGCCTGTGCGGGCGAGTTCGGAGCCGACAAACGCCGCGAGGTCGTCCGCGTCGTCGAAGCGGGCGTCGAGCCCGGCCTCGGATTCGCGCGTGTAGAAGGACGGGAACCGGTCGCACCGGTACCCGACGACGGGGACGCCGAGGGTCTCGAGGACCTCGCGCGTCGCGGCGACATCGAGGATCGACTTGACCCCCGACGTGACGACCGCGACAGGGAAACGCGCCAGGGCGTGGAGGTCCGACGACACGTCCCACGTCTCGGCGCTGTCCTTGTGCACGCCCCCGATGCCGCCGGTGGCGAAGACACGGACGCCCGCAGCCGCGGCGAGCTCGCAGGTGGTGCTGACGGTGGTCGCGCCGTGCGTGCGCCGGTGCAGGGCGATGCCGAGGTTGGCGGTGTTGACCTT